>JBIOVE010000053.1:0-4156 GCA_044867565.1 Candidatus Udaeobacter sp.
CGCGCGCGCGGGATTCCCTGTCGCCATCATGACCGCTTCGTGCAGTGGAACGTCGACAGCATCCACCAGCGTTCGGACAAGATCGATCATGCGCGAGGCGCTGCCTGCCAGCGCTGAGCGATCGGCCAAAAGACAAACGCCGTTCTCGACGATGCAATCGCGGCCGAAAAGCGAAAATCGAGATCCATCAGGTAACCCCGCTCCAGCGGTTGCGTCGGTCACAAGACAAATTCCGGCAGCGCCTTTCGCGCGATACAACATTTTCATCAGCCGCGCAGACACGTGATGACCGTCCGCGATTAGTTCACAACTGATCTGCGGTTCGCTTAACGCAAATTCGAGCAAACCGGCGACGCGATAAATGCCGCGGTGACGAGCGCTCGACATGCAATTAAATGTGTGCGTCACGCTGCGCATGCCGCGCTCGAACGCGTTCCGGGCATTTTCATCCCAAGCGTCGCTATGGCCGCCGCTCACGCTGATTCCCTGCTTGTGAAAATCTTCAATCGTTTCAAGCGCTCCCGGCAACTCCGGTGCGATGGTGACGCGTTTGATCACATCCGCGTGCGCCAGTAATCCCCGCACGGCGACCGGTGACGGATCCTGAATGAATTCCGCGCGTTGCGCCCCGCATTTCGTTTTTGAGATGAACGGCCCTTCCACATGAACGCCGGCGAGCGCGTTGATCGAAGATCGACAATTTCGAACCGCGTTTAGGACATCGGCAATTTTATCGATCGGGGCTGTGGCTGTGGTGAGTAAAAGTGAGGTCGTACCGCCGCTGGCGTGGTAATCGCAAATAGCTCGAAACGCTTCCGGTAAAGCCTCCATCGTGTCGCGACCGACTGCGCCGTGGACATGAAGATCGACAAATCCGGGTGCGAGATAGTTTCCGTCAAGATCGACAACATTGTTGTCGCGCGCAGGCGATTGCTCGCGGATTGCGATAATTTTTCCTTGTGCCGCGACGATCTCGAGGCCATCACGAATTCCATCGGGAAAAATCAAACGCGCATTGGTAAATATCATGTGCCGATAGGGCGAGATTTTAAGCCTGCTCTGAGCGGAGTCGAATGGGAGCCGACGAAATGCGTCAGAAAAATTCGATGCGCGCCGCAAACGCTCGCCTGCCGGAACTGATTGCGTTTACGACCCGTAGCGTCCATTTTCTGGATTGCGATGAATTTCGATTACGACGCCGTAATTATCGGCGGCGCATTTTCCGGCGCCGCGACGGCGCTCATGCTTAAACGCAAGCGGCCGGAAGCGCGCGTTCTCATCATCGAAAAAACGGCTCAGTTCGATCGCAAGGTCGGCGAATCGACTACAGAAGTGAGCAGTTGCTACATGACGCGGATTTTGGGTCTGACCCATTATCTCGGTCATCATCAGCTCGCAAAACAGGGTTTGCGTCTGTGGTTTTCCAATCGGCCGGATCAACCGTTCGACGACTGCGTCGAGATCGGCACACGCTATCAGAGCCGATTGCCGGGGTTTCAAGTTGATCGGGCGAAGCTTGATTCGCACATGCTCGAACTCGCGGTGCAAGCGGGTTGCGATCTCTGGCGGCCGGCCAGGGTCACCAAGTGCGAACTGAACGGCGCAAACGGGCAGGCGGTAAGTGCGGTTGTGGATCACAGCGAACGCTGCGCTACTTGCCGTTGGGTAGTAGATGCTACGGGACGGGCAACCATGCTCGCCCGAAAGCTCGGACATTTTCGACCGAACACCGACCATCCCATCAATGCGGTCTGGGCCCGGTTCAGTGGGGTAAAAGAGTGGGACAGTTACGAATGGCGGCAGCGCTTTCCCGATTACGCCAGCGGTTGTCGCACCGGCCGTGAATGGGCTACCAATCACCTGTTTGGTCGCGGCTGGTGGGTCTGGATCATTCCTCTTCACGGCGGCGACGTCAGTGCGGGGATCGTTTACGACAACCGCATTTTCAAACTTCCGGATGGACCTAACCTGGGGCAGCGGCTTCATGCGCACATTCTCAGCAATCCGGTCGGTCGTGAAATTTTTGGGGCGGCACGCGCGATCGAAGGCGACGTGCATGCGCTGTCAATGTTGCCATATCACAGCGAAAAAGTCTGCGATGACGGCTGGGCCGCGGTGGGTGACGCGACTGGCTTTATCGATCCGCTTTACAGTCCGGGTCTCGATTTTTGTTCTTACACATCCTATTACGTAGCCGATTTGCTGGCCCACAGCCTGGCGGGCGAGGATGTGACGGAGCGGCTTCGTTATTACAACCAGCAATATCCGATCACGTACCGTTACTGGTTCGAGAGCTTGTACAAGGACAAGTATTACTACATGGGCGACGCCGATCTGATGTCCGCCGCGCTCCTTCTTGATGTAAGCAGCTATTATATAGGGTTGGTCCGAGCAGCCTATCGCGATCCGGAATGCGAATTCCTTAACCTCCCGTTCGGCGGCCGCTGGGGCAAAGTCGCCGCAGCAATGATGAAGTTTTATAATCGCCGTCTTGTGACGCTGGCGAAGCGGCGATGGACGACCGGATACCACGGGAAGAGAAACGCGGGCTGGCGCGAACTTTACGATGGATTTGTCCCGGACACACGCCTTCGCAAGCAAATCTGGCAGGGTCTCCGGCGCTGGTGGAAATGTGAGCTCATCAATCTGGGATTGATGTTACGCGGGCGAACGAGCATCCCTTCAGGTCAGGTTTCCACGACAGCTCCGACGGAAGCCTGGTAGGGCGCGACCGCCGGGCGCAGCGCCGGTTTTACGGATTGAGAAATCCGCTGTACCAACGCAGGAAAATCTCGCCAAAAAACATCCACGTCGTCGCTCCAAACGCCAGGTAAGGCCCGAACGGCAATTTTGCTGACCAAACACGCTTCCCGAGAATCAGCGAGATCAAGCCGATAATCGAACCGAGAAGGGACCCGGCGAAAAGACTGAACAATACCGCGCGCCATCCGAGAAATGCGCCAATCGCCGCAAGAAATTTTAAGTCGCCGCGTCCCATTGCCTCGCGCGGGATCAGCAGCCCGCGGGCCATGCCCGAAACTTGCCTCACGTGATCGAGCGCGAGCACGTTGCCTTCCGCAGTGACGCGGTCATAATAAAATTCCAACGTCACATCCGTATACGTGTGATTGTCGATCTTCGCCTCGTCGCACTCGAGTAACAGTCGATCTTTCTCGCGCGCGAAATGATCGCTCCATAAACTCTTTTCGCTGCCGACCACGAAATCGGCGTCGTCTTCACGTTTTGTCCATATGAACGGCGTCGGCGCATCGAAACGAATCCTTTTTCTTCCGAAAGCGATTTTGCCGGCTTCCAGAACGATCAAAAGAATCACATAGCCCAGGGCAGCCGCGAGCACGGAGCGAACGCTCGCAGCCAGGCGCGAATCCGTGTTCATCAAGACCGGAACAGTCACGCTGGCGACTACGCCGGCGATGATCCCCCCGATCGTCACCCGGTCTGGAATGATGAAGTGTTCGAAATCGATAAATGTTCCAACGATGAGGAAGGAAACAAAAATCCAGTAGGCGATCGCTACCTGCCATGGAAAGCATTGCCAGATTGCGAGGAAAAGAAGCGCCGTGAGCAGTTCCACACCAAAATAACGAAAGGCGATCTTGCTCCCGCAGTTCGCACACCGACCGCGCAGCATGATCCAGCTGATCAACGGCAGATTTTGATGCCAGGGGATCGGTGTCTTGCAAGCAGGGCAAAAAGAGCGTTGCGGCCTGTTGATCGATAGATCGACGGGCAAGCGATAAATGCAGACGTTTAAAAACGAGCCGACTGCGGCGCCGAGAATAAAGGCGAACGCGCGGAAGAGGAATTCGTAAGCAGGATGGTCCACGCGATCAGGCGGCGATCGATTTCGATCTGCGACGCTCCATGAACCAGGTAATCCAGATACAGCTTTCGTAAAGCAGACACATCGGAAGACCCATCGCAATCAACGTCAAAATGTCCGGCGTCGGCGTAATAATCGTCGCAAGGATGAAAATGAGCACGATGGCGTAAGGCCGGGTGCGCGCCATGAATTTATACGTGATCAATCCAAATCGAACCAGCGCCAGAACGACCACTGGCAATTCGAAAGCGAGACCGAAACCGATCGTGAATCGCGTCACAAAGGGTCACGGCGACGATCGAGTAGGGCACG
>JBIOVE010000054.1:0-18043 GCA_044867565.1 Candidatus Udaeobacter sp.
ATGAAACGGGATCTGCTCTTCTTTATCCTTGTTCTTGCTGATCAGTGCATCGCCTGCATCCCAGACCTCACCCACGAGATCGAATATTAGCCGTCTCATGACAAAATAGCCCCCGATAGCCGTAACCACCGGGATGATTAGCAACTCGACATGCACCTCTTTCTTGCTGGCTATTGCGCCTGCGATGCGAGAACGAAGAAGCCGAGAAATCCGAACCAAATGATTGGGAATACACGTTTGTTGAAAAACGTGCTTCTTGAAGAAATTCGGCGCACCTGCCGAAGTTATTTCTTTGTCTTTTTCTCGCGCTTGGATTCCTTCGGCTCCTCTGATGCTTTTTTGGATTCGCCGGGGCGATATTCTTCCTGTTCGGCGGCGGCGAAAGCTTTTTCCAGGCCGACCATGTCTTCGCCCGGGCGAAGCGCATCGAACGTTTCGGCTTCCTTGCGCAGCTGTTCCTCGGTGTAGTTGGCGGCTTTGATCGACAATCCGATGCGGCGCTCGAGTTTGTCCACCTTGATGACGCGCGCTTCGACTTCCTGGCCGACTTTCAGCACGTCTTTCACTTTCGCGACGTGGTCCTCGCTCAGTTGCGAGATATGGACGAGCCCGTCAATATCATCCTGCAATTGCACGAAGGCACCGAAGCTGGCGAGCTTGGTCACTTTGCCTTTCACGAGGTCGCCGATCTTGTATTTCTGGTCGATTGTCTTCCACGGGTCGTCGGTCAGCTGCTTGATCCCAAGACTGATCCGCTGGTTTACTTTGTCTATGTCGATGACAACGGCTTCGACTTCGTCACCTTTTTTAAAGACTTCGCTCGGATGATTGATCTTGCGGGTCCAGCTCAGATCGGAGACATGGATCATGCCATCGATCCCTTCGTCGAGCTCCACGAACGCGCCGTAGGCGGTCATGTTGCGAATCTTGCCTTTCACCGTGCTTCCGATGGTGAATTTCTTCTCGATCTCGTCCCAAGGATTCGGTTCGAGCTGGCGCAAACCCAGTGAAATTTTCTGTTCCTCTTTGTTGACGCCAAGAACAACGGCTTCCACTTCCTGGCCGACGCTGAGAATGTCCGACGGGCGCATGATTCGTTTCGTCCACGAAAGTTCGGAAACGTGGATGAGGCCTTCCACGCCTTCCTCTATTTCAACAAACGCGCCGTAAGGAACAAGATTCGTGATTTTGCCCTTGATGCGCTGACCAGCCGGGAATCGTTCCTCGATCTGGTCCCACGGATTCTTCTGCGTCTGCTTGAGCCCTAACGAGACACGCTCTTTTTCTTTGTTAATGTCGAGCACAACGACTTCCAACTGCTGCCCGACTTTCAGCAACTCGCTGGGATGCCCAAGCCGGCCCCAGGTCATATCGGTGATGTGAAGCAGGCCGTCCATGCCGTCGAGATCGATGAACGCGCCGAAGTCGGTGAGATTCTTTACCGCACCGGTCACGCGGTCGCCAACGTTCACGCCTTCCATGAATTTCTGTCGTTTTTCACTGCGCTCCTGCTCGATGACCTCGCGTCGGCTGAGCACGACGTTTTTGCGGTCGTCGTTAAGCTTGACTATCTTGAAATCGTAGGTGTTGCCAACGAATTGCTGCAAATCCTTTGGCGGAACAACGTCGATCTGAGAAGCCGGCAAAAACGCCTCGACGCCGATGTTGACCATGAGACCGCCTTTCACGACTGATTTTACCTTGCCTTTGATCAGCCCATCGCCCTCGAAAACATGCACAATTTTGTACCAGTTTTGGCGGTAAGCGGCTTTTTCTTTCGAGAGAACGACCATGCCTTCATCGTTTTCGAGCCGCTCGAGCAATACGTCCACTTCGTCGCCTACTTCGAGCGAATCGACATCATCAAATTCCGCTATCGAAATGACGCCCTCGGATTTGTATCCGATGTCGACCAACACTTCGCGTGGACGAATTTCCAGTATGCGTCCCTTAACGATGCTTCCCTCACGGAAGTCCGGCATCGGCTTCGACATTACATCCTGCATTTGCACCATAAATAAAAAAGTCTCCTTCGGCACCAACTGTAGCGGCGGTCTGTGACCGCCGAAGTTTCCACGCAGCTAAGCATGGAAATGGAGCGCCATACTAGGCGTTTTCGGCAGGTTGGTCAACTCCTCCGCACGAACCTGTAGAGGTAGCCGTACCGGCTGCGGGTTCTTTATTGGCGCAGGCGACACGCCTACCACTACCGCAAAAGTTCCCGACTCGCGAAAGCTTTCAGTCGCCAGCAAAACAGACGCCTGCGCCCCCCCAGACAATGCGTTTCTTGAGCGCGCTCCGTTTCTCTCCATATTTGAAACCACATGTTGATCTTGCGCTTAGCATTGATGACCGCCGCTCTTGCAATCGCTTCGTCGCGCGCGGAGTCACCTGCCGAACAAAAGGTCTTGAACGCAATCAAATCGCCGGACCTGACGGTCGTGCACCTCTGGGCCCCCTGGTGCTCGAATTGCCAGGCTGAATTAAAAGGCGGCGGCTGGCTTAAAATGGTAAAAGACAATCCGCAGGTGAAATTCTATTTCGTCTCGGTCTGGAACGGCGGCGAGGATGGCCGGACCATGCTGGCAAAGTTCGACATTGCCGATCAATCGAATGTCACGATGTTGGCTGATCCCGGGCCGCGCGGCAAAGATCACATCAAACAGTTCGCCGGTTTGCCGCTCTCGTGGATCCCAACAACCTGGGTCTATAAAGGCGGCCACCTCCTCTATGCGTTGAATTACGGCGAGGTCCGCTTTCCAGTGTTGCAGCAATTTTTTGAGGACAGCAAATCGGAATGGTCGCATGAGGGCGAGCCAAAGATCGAGTGAAATCTTAGAATGATCGAAATCCCTCCCGTCCGATCAATTTCGCACGACAAACCGCCAGCGATCCTTTCGCTGATCGGCGACACGCCACTGGTGGAGATCACTCAGATCGACACAGGGTCATGTCAGCTTTTCCTGAAACTCGAAAATCAAAATCCAGGCGGCTCGATTAAGGACAGGATCGCGCTCTCGATGATTGAGGCGGCGGAGCTCGAGGGAAAATTGCGACCCGGCGGCACGGTCATTGAAGCAACGGCAGGGAACACTGGGCTGGGCCTGGCGCTCGTTGCCGGCGCAAAAGGTTATCGCGTTTTGCTCGTGATCCCGGACAAAATGTCGCAGGAAAAAATTTCGCACGTGAAAGCACTCGGCGCCGAAGTGCGGATCACGCGTTCAGATGTGACCCGCGGTCATCCGGAATATTATCAGGATGTTGCGGCACGACTCGCTGAAGAAATCCCGGGCGGCTTTTATGTGAATCAGTTCGGCAACCCGGCGAATCCTCTCGCGCACGAGCGCACCACCGGGCCGGAGATTTGGGAACAGATGCGCCACGATGTCGATGCAATTGTAGTCGGCGTAGGCTCCGGCGGGACGCTGACCGGACTTGGGCGATTTTTCAATCGCGTCAAACCACGGCGCGGCATCGAAATGATTCTGGCCGACCCCACGGGCTCTATTCTTTACGAATATGTCAAAACCGGCAAACTGACGGAAGCGGGAAGCTGGGCAGTCGAAGGCATCGGCGAGGACTTCATTCCCGACATAGCAGACATGTCGCTGGTAACGGACGCATTTGAAATCGACGACGAGGAAAGCTTCTCCACTGCGCGCGAACTCTTGCGCAAGGAAGGGATTTTTGGCGGCTCATCCACTGGCACGCTCGTGGCTGGCGCGTTGCGTTATTGCCGGGAGCAAACGAAACCGAAACGCGTCGTCAGCTTCGTGGTCGACACCGGGAACAAATACCTTTCCAAGATGTACGACGATTTCTGGATGGCGGAGCAGGGTTTCATCCATCGTCCGCCGCACGGCGATTTGAGCGACTTGATTTCTCATCGCTACGAAGCCGGTGAAGTAATTACCGTCGGACCCAGCGACACATTGCTGACCGCTTTCAAGCGCATGCGCGACGCAGACGTTTCGCAAGTTCCAGTTGTCGATCAAAACGGGCGCGCCCTCGGGATTCTTGATGAATCCGATGTGCTCGTGAAAGTGCATCGCGACTCGATGCATTTTAATGATCCGGTGAAGAATGCGATGACCGACCGTCTTGAAACCCTTCCCCCAAAAGCAAATATAAAGGATCTCCTCGAAGTGTTTGATCGCGGGCGCGTCGCCATTGTGATGGATGACGATAAATTCCTCGGGCTGATCACGCGCACCGATTTGCTTTCTTATTTGCGGCTGCACATGCCGAAACAGTGAACCCCGGATTTCGCGGACGACGCAGAGAATAGAAGAGGAACTGATCTGTTGTTTCTGGCTTTATCAGGGAAGTCCGCGTCATCCGCGGCTAAGTTGAGACTCAAATGAAAAAGCAGCACGAGTTTACTACGCGAGCGATTCACGCCGGCCAGGAGCCCGACCCTTCCACCGGCGCGATCATGACGCCGATTTACGCAACATCAACATACGTCCAGGAAAGTCCGGGCAAACACAAAGGTTACGATTACGCGCGCTCCATTAATCCAACGCGGCTCGCATATGAACGTTGCATCGCCGACTTGGAAGGCGGCACCCGCGGGTTTGCCTTCGCATCCGGGCTGGCCGCAATGTCCACTGCGCTGGAAGTTCTCGAGAGCGGTTCGCACATCGTCGCGAGCGACGATCTTTACGGAGGCACGTTTCGATTGTTCGAAAAAGTCAGACGCCGCTCGGCCAATCTCGATTTTGCCTATGTGGACCTTACCGATGCGCAAGATTTCGAGCGCGCGATCAAGCCCACCACGCGCATGGTGTGGATTGAGACTCCGAGCAACCCACTGCTCAAGCTGATCGATCTGGAAGCGATCGCGAAAATCGCCCGCGAGCACGAGGTCATTTCGGTTTGCGATAACACGTTTGCGACTCCGTGGATTCAGCGGCCGATCGAAGCCGGCTTCGATCTGGTGATCCATTCCGCAACCAAATATCTGAACGGACATTCTGACCTGGTCGGCGGCGTTATCGTGGTCGGCGAGAACAAGGAATTAAGTGATCAGATTGCATTTTTGCAAAATTCAGTGGGCGCAATTGCGGGGCCATTCGAAAGTTTTCTAGTCATGCGAAGTTTGAAAACCCTTGCACTGCGCATGGAGCGGCACTGTTCCAACGCGATTGAAATTGCCCGTTGGCTGGAGGAACAACCGCAAGTAAAATCGGTCAGTTACCCGGGACTAAAATCGCATCCGCAACACGACCTAGCCCGACAGCAAATGCGGGGCTTCGGCGGCATGGTAACGATGGTTTTGAAAACTGATCTTTCGGGAACACGGCGTTTCCTCGAGAATACGCATTTGTTTGCGCTCGCGGAAAGCCTAGGCGGTGTGGAGAGCCTCATCAATCATCCCGCCCTCATGACCCACGCGTCCATGCCGAAGGAACAACGTGAAGCGCTCGGTGTGACGTACTCACTGGTCCGCCTGTCGGTTGGGGTCGAGGACGTGCGCGATTTGACCGACGATTTAGAAGGCGCGCTGGACATGATTTAGTTTTGGAGGATAGGCATCTTGCGTGTCTCGGCCGGCAGGCATCCTGCCTGCCGAATAGACGCAGGCTGGAAGCCCGCTCGCCGAGACAGCCAGGATGGTTATCTTCCATCTCAATGGGCAATACCTTCGGCCAGCTTTTTCGCGTCACGACATTTGGTGAGTCGCACGGCGGAGGTGTCGGCGTGGTGATCGATGGCTGTCCGCCGAGGATCGATATCACCGAAGCGGAGGTCCAACGCGATCTCGACCGACGCCGCCCCGGGCAAAGCAAAATCACGACGCAGCGGAAAGAGGAAGATCGGTGCGAAATCTTTTCCGGCGTCTTTGCGGGCGAAACGCTCGGCACGCCTATCGCGATTCTCGTGCGCAATAAAGATGCTCGGGTTGAGGACTACGTGGAGATCGCGAAAAAATTTCGCCCCTCACATGCCGATTTCACATATGAAGCCAAATACGGAATCCGAAATTGGCAGGGTGGCGGTCGGGCGTCAGCGCGGGAAACTGTAGGCCGGGTTGCGGCGGGGGCAGTGGCGAAAAAGATATTGTCGCACTTGTACTCGGAATTCGAGATCGTCGCATACGTCGTTCAGATTCACGAGGTCGTTGCAAAGATCAATCGGTCTGCCGTGAAAATGAAGGACGTGGAGAAAAATGCGATTCGTTGCCCCGACACTGCGGCAGCGAGGAAGATGGAGTCGCTCATCCAGCAAGTTCGCGGTGAGGGCGACTCGGTTGGTGGCGTAATTGAATGCGTTGTTCGCGGCATTCCGCCCGGACTTGGCGAGCCAGTTTTTGACAAGCTCGACGCGGACCTTGCGAAAGCGATGCTCAGCCTGCCGGCGACCAAAGGATTTGAGATCGGTTCCGGATTTGCGGCGACGCGCATGCGTGGGTCGAAGCATAACGATCCATTTGAAATGCGCGGTGGGAAAATCCGTACAGCGACAAACAACTCAGGGGGCGTACAAGGCGGGATCAGCAACGGCGAAGAAATCTATTTTCGCGTTGGCTTTAAGCCGACCGCGACGATCGCACATGAGCAGAAAACCGTGACCACGTCGCGGAAGGAAGCCAAGCTCGCGGCGCGCGGCCGTCACGATCCGTGTGTTTTGCCCCGCGCAGTCCCAATTGTGGAGGCGATGGCCGCCATCGTGCTTTGCGATCATGCCCTGCGGCAAAAAGCGATCGATTTGGCGGGCTGATCGAAGTGAAACCCGAACTTCAAGCGGTGGCCGGTTCGCCACTCTGGCAGGCAGTCTTCGTCTCTTTCGCCGTCATTTTAATCTTGTTCGAAGTGGTGCGCGGCTGGCGACTCGGTTTGATCCGTCAACTTGTGCGGGTTGCCGCGCTTGCCGCGGCGTATGCGGGCGCCTTTTTTGGCGGCAGATTGGTTATCCCGATGGCTCGTCCGTTTTTGAAAATGCCTGATATTTTGCTGTGGATCTTAGGCGGCGCAGTAATTGCGTTCGTCATCTACGCGCTCATGACCAGCATGGGAATGGTGTTGTTCAAACGGACCGGCCAACAAGATTCCAAGCTCGTCCAGCTTATTTATGGAATCGCAGGGGCAATCGTTGGATTGTTTTTCGGCGCCTTTGTCCTCTGGTTGATCGTGGCGGGCATTCGTGCCGTTGGCGCCATCGCCGACGCGCAAGTCCACAGCCAGGCAAATCCTCTCGAAGCTGGCCAGTCCGCGACCTTGCATGCTCTTGATGTGCGACAACGCTTTCTCTCGGGCCCAAATGAGGGACACGCGGCGCTTGCCACTTCGCTGACGCGCTTAAAGAATTCGCTCGAACTTGGGCCTCTCGGAAACGCGTTCAAGCAGGTAGACCCCGTCCCACCGAAGACCTATGAAACGCTTGGGAAAGTGGGCACTGTATTTTCGAGTCCGGAACGTGCGCAGAGATTTCTCGCGTTTCCTGGTGCGCGTGAGCTAAGCGAGCATCCAAAGATTGTGGCTTTGCGCGACGACCCGGAAATCGCTGAAATGATCGCGCAGGGACGTCTTCTTGAGCTTATCCAGGATCAACGCCTCATCGACGCAGCAAATGATTCGGAACTCGCCAATCGCATCAAAAAATTCGATCTCCAGCGCGCGCTCGATTACGCAGTGGAGCGGGAGCCGCTGAAGCGTTGAAGAGCATCAAGGAACGACGGCTTCCCAGGCGTCGAGAAAATGAACTCGACGGCTAGGAAGCCGTCGCTCCTTGGTGTAAATCCTGTCTAACTCCGTATGAATTACATCACCACGATCGGCCTTGAAGTGCACGTCCAGCTGAAGACGCGCTCGAAGATGTTTTGCGCTTGCCCGGTTGAATTTGGGGCCGAACCGAACACGCACACATGTCCGGTTTGCCTCGGGTTGCCCGGCGCTTTGCCGGTGATGAATCACGAAGCGCTGCGTATGACGGTGCTCACCGGTCTCATGCTCGGATGTGACATCGCGCCCATCTGTAAATTCGATCGCAAGAATTATTTCTATCCCGATATGCCGAAAAATTATCAGATTTCGCAATACGACATGCCGCTTTGCACGAACGGGAGCGTGCTGTTGCACGATCTCGCTTATCCGAAAGACGCACAGAAAAATATCGCGACACCGGACAAGGAAGTTCACCTGGTGCGCATTCACCTCGAGGAAGACGTGGCGAAAAGCTTCCATTTGGAAAACAGCACCGGCATCGATTTTAACCGGGCCGGCACTCCATTGATGGAGATCGTGACGCAACCCGAAATCAATTCGCCCGAGGAAGCGTTTGCGTTTTTAACGTCGCTTAAACAAATTTTGATCTACGGAGCGGTGAGCGATGCTGACATGGAGAAAGGGCAGCTTCGATGCGACTGCAATGTCTCTGTTCGGCCAGAAATTCAGGCGGAGCTTGGGGTAAAGATCGAGATAAAAAACATGAACTCGATCAGTGGCGTGCGGCGTGCGCTTGCTTACGAAATTCAGCGCCAGATCGCTGTTCTGGAAAGAGGCGAAAAACTCGAACAGGAAACGCGCGGCTGGGATGAAGTCGCCGGCGAGACGTTTCTGATGCGCACAAAAGAGTTCGCACACGATTACCGTTATTTTCCCGATCCCGACCTTGTTCCCGTGAGAAGCGAAGTGTTGCTCGCCGATGCGCGGGCGCGGGTGCCGGAACTGCCGACGGCGAGACGCGCTCGTTTTGTTCAGCGATACGACGTGAGCCCATACGACGCCGGCGTGCTGGCGAACGACCTCGATCTGGCGCGCTATTTCGAGGCGGCGGCGCGAGGCGCGAAGAAACCAAAGAACGTCGCCAACTGGATTCTGAACGATTTGCAAAGCGCGTTGAGCAATTCTGGAAAGACCATCAACGATTGCCCGATCCCTCCGGAGGCACTTGATGAGCTGGTCAATCTAATCGACAGCGGAAAAATCAGCGGCAAACAGGCAAAGGAAGTCTTCGCGGAAATGTTCGCGAGCGGCAAAGGGGCGGCTTCGATCGTGAAGGAAAAAGGAATCGAGCAGTTGAGCGACGCGAGCGCGATCGAAGCGCTTTGCGACCAGGTAACCGCGGCGAATCCAAAACCAGCGGCAGATTTCAAAGCAGGCAATGCAGCTTCGCTTAATTTTCTCAAAGGCCAGGTGATGAAACTTTCGAAGGGCAAAGCCAATCCGCAGTTGGTCGGCGAAATTTTGGAAAAGAAATTGCGTGGCTAAGGTGGGACGTTTGTCCGAAGTGTCCGACTAACTGTGCGCAAGAGATTCGAGGGACGCCCTAGAAGTGCGTGCCTACCTGATGAAAATCCTCATCGCCCCCGATAAATTCAAAGGCTCTCTCAGCGCGCGCGAAGTGGCCAAGAACGTCGCGCTGGGATTGCATGATATTTTGCTGGACGCAAAGATCGACCTCGTGCCGTTGGCGGATGGCGGCGAAGGAACTGCGGAAGTTATTTGCGATGCGCTCGGAGGTTCCTGGTTGAAATGCAAAACGCATGATCCGCTCGGCCGCAAGATCAACGCGCGTTACGTGTGGATCGATAATGGAAAGCTTGCCGTTATGGAAATGAGTGAGGCCGCAGGTATGCGGCGACTTTCCGAAAATGAACGGGACCCGCTTCGCGCTAGCACATTCGGCGTAGGCGAAATGGTTTTGGACGCGGCACAGCGCGGGGCGCGCCAGATCATCATCGGACTTGGAGGCAGCGCGACGAACGATGGTGGATTTGGAATGGCGCGTGCGCTTGGTTTCCGCTTTTTCGAGCACCTGCCTTCGCTTCGCTTCGGCGCGGCAAGCGATCAGGAGCAGGAGCATGAATTATTCGGGACGGTCAGTGAGCTAGTTAAGCTGGAGCGAATCGAGAAGCCGAAGGATTTGCCACTGCCGAAAATTATTGCAGCCGTCGATGTGCGGAATCCGTTGCTGGGCGAAAATGGCGCGACGAGGATTTTCGGTCCGCAGAAGGGTGCGACGGAAGACAAGATCGACATGTTGGAACGCGCGCTCGCCAAACTCGCGGACGTTGTTTCAAAAGAATTCGGTGATGATTATCGCGACCAGGCAGGAGCAGGCGCCGCAGGCGGACTCGGGTTCGGCTTGATGAATTTTTGCGGCGCCAAGATTCGGCCGGGCTTCGACGTGGTTGCCGGCGCAGTCGAGCTTCAATCGAAAATGAAGGATGCCGATCTTGTGATCACGGGCGAAGGGAGCTTGGATCGGCAAACGCTCGAGGGAAAGACGCCTGCTGGCGTAGCGCGACTCGCACGAAACCTTGGCAAACGGGTTTACGCAATCGCCGGACGCGCCAGCAAAGATCGGGAAGTTGGCGAGTTGTTCGATGAAGTTTATGAACTGGCGCAGTCGGGAATGAGCGAAAAGGAAAATATGAAACGCACAGCGGAGTTATTACGTGAGAAAACAAGAGAACTCGCAGCAAATCTGTAGCGGCGGTCTATGACCGTCGCATTATTCCAAATCTACTGGCAAAAAGTGCGGCAGTCGCAGACCGCCGCCATAGATGTGAACGTCAGGGTGACTTCTTCGCGTTTCGCGGGTCGTCGGCAGGATTCAAATAGTTGATCTGCCAGGGACCGATTCCGTGGATTTGGATGATGGTCTCTCCTTCCACCCACGCCGCGTGCTTCATCCCGGCGGGCCAGAAACCATACGTGCCCGCGGGAAGCGTTTGGGCGTTACTGCGCTGGAGATTGTCTCCCATCGCGAGAAGCATGGTGCCGGAGATCACTGTCACTCGTTCGGTTTTCGGATGCGTATGTGGTGGTATGTGATAGCCGTCAGACGCCTTGAGGCGCATCACGAATGGCCCCTCCTTCGTCGGATCGCCTTCGAGCACGGCCATTTTCGCGCCGGCCGGCAAAGACGCTGGTCCATCTTTCCACTCAATGGCTGTCGGAGCGTGAAACCCCATTTCTGTGGAGTGCGCGCTTTCGACCGACCCTTGCGCAGCTAATCGCGCCAGGGGGAACGCCACAGCCAAAGCCATAATCAACGCCGGAGAAACAATAGTTTTCATATGTGGATTGTTGCTGCCGCTTTTTCTGCATGCAAGTCATATCAGGTTCCATTTGGCGGCTGCCACCACGGCAGCCAGGCCTGAGAGTCTCGCCCTAAAAAAGAACAAATGGTGCGACGCTCACCCGCCTTCGGTCACTGCGGCGACCTCCAACGTGGCAGGCAGACCGCCGCTATAGAGGATTCTAGAATTCGCGAAAGTATTTTGCAGTTTCGACGTAACTCCATGCCCATCGCGCGATGTCCTTTTGTTCATCGAGCGTGAGTTGCCGGCGGATTTTCGCGGGCGATCCGAGCACGAGTGAGCCGGACGGAATTTTCATTCCGCTCGTGACGAGGGCGTTTGCGCCGATGATGGAGCGCGCGCCGACTTCTGCATCGTCGAGAATAATAGAGCCCATCCCGACAAGCACTTCATTGTCGATCTTGCACGCGTGCACGATTGCGCTGTGGCCAATGGTGACCAGCTCACCCACGGTTGTCGGATAATTCGTGTCGAGATGCACAACAGCATTATCCTGAACATTTGAGCGCGGCCCAATAAGGATGCGGTTGATATCGCCGCGCAGCACCGCGCCGTACCAAACGCTCGATTCTTCGGAGAGGGTGACATCGCCAACTACGGTCGCGCTAGGGACAACCCACGCACTTGAATGGATCGTGGGACCCTTCTTCAAACGCGCAGCGATGCCGGAGTGTCCAGTCGGCAATGAATCTGGTTCGATATGCATTTGACGACAAACGTCGAACGCCGAGCGCCGAACGTCCAACGTTGAATGGCAGAATCCGTTGAAGAAAACATGGGCAATGACCAACGGGCCAGGTAGCCCCGGCAAGAGACATTACAAAAATGTAATACGAAGCTTGCGTTGCCCGGACGAATCTTTTTTCATCCGCCCATGGCTTCGAAAATTACTCTCACTCTGGGAGCGGCACTGGTGGCGGTCGCGCTTTGTTCGTTCGTTCAGTCCAGCCTGGCTAACGAGGCTCCGGCGGCATCCGCCGCTTCAACCGCGACCGTAAACGCAGGCGACATGCCGTTGGCGGTCACAGGCGAAGAGCAATCGATGGCCCTGGTGGACGCCGCTGACGCTGCTGAAGTCGAGAGCGTGGTCGTTACGGGAAGCTTCGACATCTATCCGGTGGAATACCCAGCGTTGCCCCCAGTGGAAGGGACGAGGATCAATTCCGGGAAGAAGACTTCGTTCGTGAAGCCCGAAGAGTTCCCCGTCTTTTCCAACAATGACTACCGGGAAGTGACAGCCACTACACCCGGAATAATCGTCAGCGAAGAGCCCAGTTCACCGATTATCAACTTCGGTTACCGCGGCTTGGATTCGCAACGAAGTGAGTTCATGCAGGTTCTGAAAGACGGCGTATCGATCAAGAACGAGCAATTCGGTTTCCCCGAAACCCATTACACGCCAATCCTCGACGCGGTGGAACGGATTGAGTTCATTCGCGCGGGCGCGGCTTTGCAGTTCGGGCCGCAACCCGGCGGCGCGATCAACTTCATCATGAAAATGCCGCGGCGTGACGCGCCGTTTCATTTCGTGACCAGGAATGTGTTTGGCAGCGATGACTTTTATCGCAATTACACCGCTGTTGATGGCGGGACAGGCGCGCTCGGCTATTACCTCTATTATGATCACCGGCAGCTCGAAGGGTTCCGCGAAGCCAATAGCGACTACGATGTCAACGCTGCCAGTGCCAGATTTGTTCTGGATGTGAGCGACGACAGCCGGTTCGTATTCACGCTCGACGCTTACGACGAAGAACATGGCGAGCCAGGCGGCCTGCGACGGCGAGAAGCGGTCAATCCGCCGAACTCTGTTTTTTACGAGGACGATCGTAACGCGACTACCCGGTTTTTCGATCGCTTCGAGCTGGAACGTTATTATGCCACCCTCGAGTACCAAAAAATGTTCTCGGAGAGAACGCAGCTCGACGTGAAGGCATTCGGCGGATATCTGTCGCGCTTTAGCAAGCGCCAACGCGGTGGTGGTTTCGGCACATTGCCCAGCGGATCAGATGCCGACACGAACTCCGTTCAGTTGCGCGAGGATTATACGGAAGGTGTCGACGCCCGATTGCGCCATGATTACGATTTCCTGGGTGATGTTTCTGCTTTCGCTGGCGGCGCGTATTTCTATCACGCGCTGCAAGATCGCCGCGACGAGCGCGGTCAAACCCCCGATGCAGAGAGCGGCATGCTGCGGAATCTAAACGCCGGCGAAACATGGGATGGTGCCATCTTTGCCGAGAATCGGTTCCGTTTTGGGCGTCTTTCCGTCGTTCCGGGCATGCGCCTGGAATTTCTCAATCAAAGTGCCGATGAGGAATTAAATGTCGCGAAAGCGGGCGACGCCGAGCCGCTGGCCTCACATTCCGATTTTTCGTTCGTGCCGCTGTTCGGATTGGGATTGTCCTACGTTTTGCTTGAGGGCCAGCAAGTTGTCCCCGCGCCTCTGGTCGCTGGCGAAAAGGGTGCGGAAACTAAAAATCTCCCCGCCCCGATCATTACAACGGGCGGCCCACCGCGGATTGAAGTTTATGGGACGGTGTCGCAAGCGTACCGGCCACGAACCTACGGCGAATTGGTGCCCACGGGGGCGAGCACGGTCGTGAATGGAGATCTAAAAGAGGGCAAGTCCCTTCAGTTCGAGCTCGGGCTGCGCGGCAAACCGTTGCCTTACCTGAATTTTGATGTCAGCGGCTTCTATTTCACGTTTGACGATCAGGTTGGCGACATCAGTCTGCCAAATGGATTCACCTCCACGGGGAACGTCGGCGATGCGCGTTACTTCGGATTGGAAGCCGCCAGCGAACTCGATGTTCTTGGGTTCATCAATGGCGGCGTTCAAAATCCATGGGGCATACTGTCGATCTACGGCAATATTACTCTCCTCGACGCCGAGTTTACTTCCGGACCCAACAAAGGCTTCGTGCCTACGTACGCTCCGGATTATCAGCTCAAGACGGGCGGAATTTATCGCTACAAAGAATTCGTGAAGGTCGCTTTCCTCGGCACAATCGTGGGCGATCACTTCGGCGACGCGAACAATACTTTCGAGCGCGCTATTCCCGCCTACAACGTTTGGGACCTGACCGCGGAAGTGAAATTCTGGAATGGGCGATTCGGTGTTTTCGCCGGCATCAAGAATCTTTTCAATCAGGATTATTGGGGTGAAGTACGCGACGAAGGGATTGTGCCAGCTTACCCGCGCAATTACTACGGCGGGTTCGAAGTGTTCTTCTAAAACGGATCACGGATCACCGATGCCGGCCACAGCAATCGCGTTTTCTTCTAAGAATCGGCAACGTGGTAAAAAATTTCACCGGTCTTAGACAAAATCAGCATTTGGCGGCGTCTGAAATATAAAAGACCGTGAAAAGGTCATGGACAATGTCGCCAGCCACGAAGATTGGAAGATTTGTTTTACCTCGCTCGCTCCCGGCTTGCTCCTCTTCGCCCGGCAATGGGTGCGGTCCAAGGCCGACGCGGAAGACATTGTTCAGGAAGCTTTCGTTCGTTTTTGGCGGCGCAATCACAACATCGACAACCGCGCCCTGCTTTACGCCACGGTCCGTTCAATTGCGCTGGATCGCATTCGCCGTGACAGCCGCCGCGCACGACGCGAAGCGGAAGCTGTTTCTGAATCGGAACAAGTGGTCGAGCCGCAGTTTGAATTGGCGAATGAAACACAGTTTGCGCTCGCCGCGGCTGTGGATCGCTTGCCGTATGAGCAACGCGAGGTGCTCATTATGAAAATTTGGAACGAACTTACTTTCGCAGAGATCGCAACGGCGCTGAGTATTTCCCAAAACACCGCTGCCTCGCGTTATCGCTATGCGTTGGCGGCGTTGAAGAAAACTTTGCAACCGCAATGAATGACTTTTCCGAGATAGAAAATGAATTGAAGAAGTTGCGGCCCGCACAGCCTTCTGCCGTCCTTCTTGCGCGCGTCGAGGAAGCGCTCGAAGACTGTGGGGCGGGCGCTCTGCCTGCCCCGCGCGCAAAACGGCAACCGGACCGGTTGCCCTACAATTGGTTGTCGCTAGGTGTCGGCCTGGCGGCTGCAGCGCTTTTGCTTTTGCTCGCGCACGTCAAGACAGATCAGACGCAAGAACCAGTCGAAGAAATCGCACAGAGTTCTCCTGCGTCCGAAACAAGATCGACCTCGTCCAACGAATTTATTCCCGCCGGTGCGACGCAGGTCGTTTACAACACGCGCGACGAGGGCTTGCAGTTTACCGACAGCTCCGAGCAACCGCTACGGCGAGTTCGTTATCAGATGCATGATACCTGGCAGTGGCGTAATCCTGCTACCGGCGCGTCGCTCCGCGTCTCTTATCCCAGCGAGGAAGTCGTCCTTACTCCAATTTCGGGCCAATGACTAACCAAACAAAACCATGAAAATAAAATCCATCGCTACCATCGCAGCCATCGCTTTCCTGCCGATCGCAGGATTTGCGCAAACACCACCTGCTCCGCCTGGGCAACCCGCCCCAGGGCAACCTGCCCCGCCTGCTCCGCCAGCGCCGCCGGATCGACATGAAAGAGCGCCAAGGGTTCCGGTGACGTTTCTCGGTGTGGAGACATCCCAAGTCCCAAGTGTTGTGAGCGAACAACTAGGCCTGGCCAAAGGCTTCGGGTTGGTCGTCGATTACGTCGTGCCGGATGGTCCCGCCGCCGCTGCCGGGATTCAACAGAACGACATCCTCAAGATGTTGAACGATCAGATTCTGATCGAGCCCAGCCAATTGCGAAAGCTCCTGCAGACCTACTCAGAAGGCACTGACGTGACGCTCACCATTCTGCGCAAAGGACAGGAGCAAAAGATTACCGTCAAGCTGACTAAGAAAGAAGTGCCACGGCGTCACTCGTGGATTCCAGGGGGCAAACACGCGTGGCACTGGGATTTCGATGAGGTAGGCGATCTCGGCGAGCAGATGCAAGGTATGAAGGAACAATTGCAAGAACAACTGGGCGACGCGCAGCACGGCGTAATTCGGGAAGCGGTGATGAAAGCTCGCGAGGCGGCGAGACGTGCGCGTGAAGACGCCCGTCGTGCCGCGCGAGAGATTCGGATCTTGAGCAGCGACAACGGCGGGCTCAGGGCCACCAAAATCGACCTTGGCAAAGCGCAGATCGTTTTCTCCGATGACAAGGGCGAGATGAAACTGGAAAACGCGGATGGGAAAAAACTGCTCACGGCCAAGGACCCGCAGGGCAAACTGCTCTTTAGCGGACCGGTCGAGACAAAAGAGGATCTCGATAAAATTCCGGCCGATGTTCGTCAGCGTTACGATAGATTGCAGCAAAATGATCTGCCCGCAGTCGCGCCGCGAACCGATGTCGATGAAGACAAATCGGGCGACGACGATGATGAAGACGAGGACGAAACCCCGTTGATGGAGCAGGTGTAAGTTCATTCCTGTAGGGGAAGCAGTTTGCTTCCAAAGTGCGGGACGCTGGCATCGTCCAACACAGTTCTTGAGGCAGAGGGACTCCGCTGGGCGCCTTAACCTGGCCTGGCCAGCCGCTCGGCGGAGTTTTCCTTTCGCGGTAAAGCGTTGAATGAAATCGGGGAACATGATTACACGCCGGCAATTCACAAAGTTATTGGGCGGTACCGCCACTCTCGTAGCACTGAGACCGGTCTTGGGCGGGGCGGCTGACCAACCGAAAGTGTCTGCCGCAGCTGCGAAACTTTATCGCGATTCGTTTGTTTTCGATTGCAACGCTCTTGCTTCGATCGGCGACCTGCTTGACGACTCCGACCAAGGGCACGTTACCAAAGTGATTCGTGAATCCGGCGTGACTGCGCTTAAGTCTGGTCTCGGCGGGCGGCTGGGCGGCACGTTCGAGGAGGCGGTGGCCGACATTGCGGCAGCAGAGCAGTTGATGGAGAAAAGAGCCGACCTTTTCCTGAATATTCGCACGCATGGCGACTTCGAACGCGCGCGGAAAGAGCGAAAGCTGGGCGTTATCTATTCCTTTGAGGACGTCGAAATGCTGGAGGGCAAGATCGAACGCATCGAGCTATTCCGCCAGCTCGGCGTGCGTGTCATGCAGCTTAATTATAATCGACGTACGCTTTTCGGTGTTGGTTGCCTCGATGGCGAGACGGATGGGCTGACCGAGCTTGGGCGCAAGGCCGTTGCAAAGATGAACGAGATCGGTGTTGCGCTGGATCTGAGCCATTCCAACACGCAGACAACCGCCGACGGCATCGCCGCGTCGACAAAGCCGGTGCTCATTACGCACGCCGGTTGCCGCGCTGTTTACATGCATCCACGCAACAAGGAGGATCGCGAACTGAAAGCTCTCGCAGACAAGGGCGGTGTCATCGGCATCTACATGTTGCCGTATCTGACCGCTTCTCCCAAGCAGCCGATGCTCGCCGATTACATGCAACATCTGGAACACGCGCTGAAGATCTGCGGCGAGGACCACGTAGGCATTGGGAGCGACGTTAATTTTTTTCCTGTTGGGGAAAGCGACTTGGAAGAAATGAAAAAGGTAGCGGAAAAACGAAAAGCGGATGGGATCGGTGCGCCGGGAGAAGACCGTCCGACCTATATTCCGGATCTAAACACGCCTCGGAAGATGGAGCTCATCGCTGATGCACTCTTGAAGCGCGGATATAAAAGCGGCGTCGTCGAAAAAGTCATTGGACTGAATTTCAAGCGAGTCTTTGGAGAGATTTGGACAGCTTAGTTTTCATCCGGGCCGCACACTGGCATTTTCCTTGCCGCGTTAAATTCGCGCGCCTATAACGAAAGCGCGTAATGATGCGGCTCTTTTTGCTCACAGCAGTCATTGCGTTTTCTTCTCCACTGCTCGCGCAAACGTCATCGCCTTCTGCTTCACCTGCCCGCAGTGCTACAGCGTTGCAGGCGGGGCCGTCTCTTGAGCAGCGCGTCGCCGACCTGGAAGCTTACGTGAATAATTCGGCGCGCGGCGCTGATTCGGCGAACGCACCAATAGCATCAAACATTTCCGGTCCCGGCC
>JBIOVE010000055.1:0-5637 GCA_044867565.1 Candidatus Udaeobacter sp.
GACCTGGCGCGACGCGGACGCCGCACTTTCTTTTTTGTCGGCCAAACTGACGAGCTTAATAACAGCATGGACAATGCAGGCGTTGCCGGCAGTTTTGCTCCGGTGTTTTTGCAGCATGTGCGTCCAGAGCATGCGAGCGAGCATTTTGTAGTGATAGCCGACGCGCGCTTCTCGGCTTTGCTGGCTACGGTTCATACGAACGGCGATGATGAAAAGCCAGGCGAGGACGAGGTTGTCTGGACGTTCGAGCCAGACATTGTTTACTCGGCCCTTGAATACCTTATGGCGCGCATCCGTGCCGAACATCCATATCATTCAACGGTCCTGGGAAGCGCAGTGCGCACATCAATGCCGAAAGCAACCTCGCTGCAACTTACGCTGAGTGTTACGACGAAACTTGCTCATTTGCTGCAGGAACAAGCCGGGCGCGAGATTGCAGTTAATCGGATTGCGACTGCGATCCGCGAGTCTTTGGAACTTGGAGCCATCTTGCAAAAAACAGTGACGGAAGTGGGGGCAGCGCTAAACGTCGCCTGCTGTGCTTTGCGTGTTTTGGATCAAACCGAAGTACAGGCAGTGAATTATTCCTATTTTGCCGACGCAGAAAAAGAAACCAAGCTGCAACGTGACGAAGTAATGCGCGAACTGGATACCATCACTTCGCAATTGGCGACGAACCAGGAGTTGTTTTCGCGCGACGGTTCCGAAAGTACGGAAGCCGGCCAAGTCGCATTCCCACTGGCCGTCGTACCGCTGGTCTTTCAACAGCGGTTCATCGGCGCGCTGGAAGTCGTCGATGACAAGCCTGCCCGCACCTGGCAGGACAACGAAATCCTGCTTCTGCGGACGGTGGCAAACCAGGTAGCGGTCGCCATAAATCATGCCGATCTGTATGCACAGATCAAGCAACAGGCTTTAACGGATCCTTTGACGGGCTGCTACAACCGACGCCTATTCGAGATGCATCTCGAACGCGATTTGCAGATGGCGACGCGCACACACCAACCGGTGTCGCTGCTGATGCTGGATCTGGACAGATTTAAGCAATTGAATGATTCGGCGGGACACGACGCGGGTGATTCTGCGTTGCGCAAATTGGCGGATTGTCTCCGGCAAGTGGTGCGCGCCGTCGATACCGCGGCCCGGTTCGGTGGTGACGAGTTCGCCCTGATATTGCCACATGCATATTCGGAAGGCGCACTGATCGTCGCCGAGCGACTGCGATCGCAAATCGAGAAAATCGAGATCCCTGGTTTTGGCCATCTTGCCGCCTCGATTGGTATCGCCTCGTTTCCCATGCATGCTTCTTCGCCCGCAGAGTTGATGGTTGCTGCCGACGCAGCCTTGTACCTGGCCAAACGGGGCGGCCGAAATCGGGTTGCGGTGTTTGATGGCGCGGGCGCAAGCGGCGGCGATGGCGCGCTGCTGCCAACCGGCGGTGAATTACAGGAAACAGTTGAACACCACATGTAGGACTTAGTTTTCAGTTCGACACTTTGCCAGCCTGATCGATCTCACTTAAAATTTCAGATTCCAAGCTTTGCGATTGATGCCTGATAGACTCGGGTTTACGAGCCATCAGGCTTCATTTGTACAGATGGGAGCTTGTGGCATCTGATTCATGAACGATCTGCGCAAACTTGCCCGGTATTTTCGGCCATATAAAGCCTCGTTGATTGTCGGCATTGCCTGCATTGCGGCTGGGGTGATTTTTCACGTCACAATTCCGATAATCGTAGGTAACGCGTTCGACGCCAACTGGAGCCAGGTTACCTGGTCAAAGCTGAATATTGCCGCTCTCAAAGTGCTCGGCGCCAGCGCCATGAGCGGCCTCTTCCTTTTCCTTCAGCGCCGAATAATCATTGGCATGTCGCGCAATATTGAGTACGACTTGCGCCAGGACTTCTACGCTCATCTGGTGGATCAGCCGCTTTCGTTTTTCCAGGAGCACCGCACGGGGGACCTCATGGCGCGGGCGACGAACGATCTCTCAGCGGTGCGGCAACTAGCCGGTCCGATGATCATGTACAGCCTGCAAACGGTCTTCGTCGTGCTGGTGATTCTGCCGATCATGTTCGCAATGAACTGGAAGCTCACGCTGCTGTTGTTCCTGCCGATGCCCCTGGTCTCGCTGACGGTAAAGTTTTTTGGCCAGCAGGTTCACACGCGTTTCGAGAAAATCCAGGATTTCTTTGCGCAAATCACTGCGCGCGCGCAGGAGAACATGACCGGCGTCCGGGTGGTGCGCGCTTACGCCCAGGAGAATGCCGAGATTGAGGCATTCAATAAACTGAATTGGGAATACGCGCAGAAGAATCTGGCGCTGGTGCGGATCGACGCGGTGATGCGTCCGCTGATGGCTTTTCTGATCGGGCTGGGGTTTGTGCTGATCATTTGGGCCGGCGTCCCACTCGGGGTCCGGGGCGAGATCACGGTCGGCCAGTTCATCCAATTCAACATGTATCTCTTCCGGCTAATCTGGCCGCTAATCGCGATCGGCTACGTTGTTAATCTTTATCAACGGGGAACCGCAAGCTGGAAACGCATGCAGGCGATCGTGCGAGTAAAGCCGGTAATTGCGGACGCGCCAACGGTTAAAGAGCAGCCTCCGATCAAAGGCCGCATCGAATTTCGGAACCTTACTTTTCGTTATAATCCGAACAGTCCCGACGTTTTGAAAGAGATCAACCTCACCATCGAGGAAGGTCAGACAGTCGCTTTTGTGGGCCGAACCGGCAGCGGCAAGTCAACGATTGTTAATTTGATTCCGCGCGTAATTGAATCGCCTGAGCACACGGTTTTTATCGACGGCGTGGCCATCCAGGACTATCCGTTGAAGCAACTGCGAGCGGCGATTGGCTACGTGCCGCAGGAGACCTTCCTATTTAGTAACACGCTGGCCAAGAACATCGCTTTCGGGGTGGATAAGGCCGAGCGCCCGCAAGTCGAATTGGCTGCTGAGGTCGCCGGCCTCACGAAAGACGTGCGCGATTTTCCGGAAGGTTTTGACACGCTGGTGGGCGAACGCGGCATCACGTTATCCGGTGGCCAGAAACAACGCACGGCAATCGGGCGGGCGATTTTGCGCGAACCCAGGATTCTGATTCTCGACGACGCGCTTTCTTCGGTAGATACCTACACCGAAGAGCGAATTCTGGCGCAGCTTCGCGGCGTCATGCGTGAGCGAACCAGCCTAATCGTCTCGCATCGAGTTTCGACAGTGCGCAATGCCGATGTCATCTGTGTGCTCGATGAAGGAAGAATCATCGAGCAAGGCACGCACGACGAGTTGCTGGCACTGAGCGGCGAGTACGCGGAACTCTACGAGCGGCAGTTGCTGGAAGAAGAGCTGGCCGCAACGTAGATTGGAGGAAAGTATGCGACTTACCGACCCAAAAGAGGCAGAAGCGAAAGTCATGGCACGTTATCAGACTTTGCTGATTCTCTGGATTGCGATGTTGGTGAGCTTATTTATCTTTTTCGTCCTGGCATTTGTCATTCCCAGTTCCGCTCAGCCCAATGCCACGGTGAGTCTGGTGTTGTTGGGTGCGAGCCTGCTTGCAGTGATCGTGTCCATGTTACTCAAAAATCATTTCTTGAAGCGGGCGGTTGAAAAACAGGAGCTGCAATTCCTCATGAACGCTTATGTCACCGGCTTTGCTCTGTGTGATGCAGCAGCGCTCATGGGTTTGTTCGATCACCTGGCATTCAACTCGCGATACTTTTACTTTGCATTTATCGTGGCCGCCGTCGGGCTTTTGCTGCATTTTCCGAAGAAGGACCATGTGCGGGCTGTGTCATTCAAGCAGTTTTGATTTTGAGAAATGTCTACCGCAGTCAAACAATTTCACGAAGAGGAAGCCATCGGCAAAACGTATGATTGGCAGATTGCGCGGCGCCTGCTGCGTTATCTCAAGCCTTACGTGCGCCTGTTGATTCCGGCGCTGGCGCTGACCTTGCTTCTTAATCTGCTCGGCATCCTCCAGCCGAGGTTCATGCAGTATGCCATCGATTGGTACATTCTGCCGCGCAATACCGACGGCCTGAATCTGTTCGTGCTGGTTTTCGTCGGCGTTCAGTTGCTCCGATTCGCCTTCTCGTATTTCCAAACCGTGCTGCTGAACAGCATCGGCCAGTATGTAATGTTCGACTTGCGCCGTGAAATTTATCGGAAGCTCCAACATCAGGAGGTGGCTTACTACGATCGCAATCCGGTTGGCCGCATCATGACACGTTTGACCGCTGACGTTGACGCCCTGAACGAGTTGTTCACGTCGGGAGTCACAGACGTGTTGGGCGATCTGGTAATGATTGCCGCGATTATCGCCGTGATGATCTGGATGGACGTGCGGCTGACGCTGGTTACGCTGGTGACCGTGCCGATGTTGTTCGTCGCGACTACCTGGTTTCGCAAAGGCGCGCGCCGCGGTTTTGACATGGTGCGCACGCGGATCGCAAGGATCTTTGCTTTTCTTCAGGAGCACATTTCGGGCGCGCAAACCGTGCAGATTTTCAACGCGGAAGCAAAGTCCGTTCGACGCTTTGCCGAAATCAACGAGGAGCATCGCAAGGCGAATATCGACACGATCTTTTATTACGCAGTCTTTTTCCCCCTGGTTGATTTCATCGGCGCGTGTGGCATCGCGCTGATCATCTGGTACGGAGGCTATCGCGTGATGCAGCACGCGCTGTCGCTGGGCGCGCTGTTTGCCTTCGTTCAGTATTTAAGTTTTCTGTTTCAGCCGATTCGCGATCTCTCTGACAAATACAACGTGCTGCAGGGCGCCGTCGTGGCTTCGCACCGCATCTTCAAAGCGATGGATCTTCCCATCGCCATCACCTCGCCCGCCCGGCCGCTCAAGACAGGCCGAGCCGCGGGTCGTATTGAATTTCAAAATGTCTGGTTTGCTTACAAAGAAGGCGAATGGGTCCTGAAGGACGTATCGTTTACGGTTGAGCCCGGGCAATCGATTGCTCTGGTTGGGCACACAGGTTCAGGCAAGACCACTATTACCAACCTTTTGATGAGGTTTTATGACGTGCAGAAAGGGCGTGTGTTGCTTGACGGCGTCGATGTGCGCGATTGGGATCTGCAATCGCTGCGCGAGAATTTTGCGGTGGTCCTGCAGGACATCTTCCTTTTTACGGGCACTGTGGAAAGTAACATTCGTCTCGGTCGCGAAGACATTTCGGACGAACGAGTGCGCTGGGCCGCAACCGAAGTACGCGCCGACAATTTCATTCGCCGGCTTCCGCATGAATACAAGTCCGAGGTCCGGGAGCGCGGCGCCGGTTTATCGGTGGGACAGAAGCAGTTGGTTTCGTTTGCGCGAGCGCTGGCCTTTGACCCGGCCCTCTTGATTCTGGACGAAGCCACCAGCTCAATTGACACGGAGACAGAACAATTAATTCAGCAGGCAATCGCGCGGGTGATGCACAACCGCACCTCAGTGATCGTTGCTCATCGCCTCTCCACGATACAGCGCGCGGACAACATCATCGTGATGCATCACGGCGAAATCCGCGAGCAGGGCTCGCATCAGGACTTACTTGCTTTGCGCGGTTTGTATTGGAAGCTATACAAATTGCAGTATTCTGATCCTGCGCGCGCGATCCCTGAGCCGGAGGAAGAAGAGG
>JBIOVE010000056.1:0-8911 GCA_044867565.1 Candidatus Udaeobacter sp.
AGCGTTGGCCGGAGAGGCGATACCGATTTTGCAACCGGCGCGGAACAAAGAGCGACAAGCAATCGAGGAGATCCGCGCGTTGCAACCGGAGGTGATTGTCGTGATGGCTTACGGACAAATCTTGCCGCGTGCGGTCCTCGATATTCCGCGCATCGCTTCTTTGAATTTGCACGCGTCACTTCTGCCGCGCTGGCGCGGCGCCGCGCCAATTCAAGCCGCGATTGCGGCGGGCGATCGCGAGACGGGCATTACCGTGATGTACATGGATGAAGGGCTCGATACCGGTGACATTCTTTTGCATCGCAATCTGGCCATCTTGTCAACAGACACGGGCGGATCGTTGCGTGACCGCTTGGCGCAGATTGCGCCGGAGGCATTGCTTGAAGCTTTGCAAATGCTTGCGAAAAGCGACGCGCCGCGCATTCCGCAGGACAATGCACTTGCCACTTACGCGCCGAAACTGACTCGCGATGACGGCAAAATCGATTGGTTGGAGCCGGCCGAAACAATTGAAAGAAAAATCCGCGCGTTTAATCCATGGCCGGGAGCGTTCACCTCGGTTTGGGACGCGCTCCATGAGAAATGGCTCAAGCTGAAAATTTTTTCGGCCGCAATTGTCGATCTAAACGCTGGCGCAGGAGAAGTCTTGCGAAGCGACAAAGAAGTAGTCATTGCGACTGGAAGAAGGGCACTGTCGGTGGTCGAAGTGCAGCTGGAAGGAAAGCGGCGGATGGGGGCGAGGGAGTTTCTGCGAGGATTTCCGAAGCTGAAGGTGGATCGACCGCTCCGCGGGCGATGTTAAATTAGTCGCGGCTTCGCCGCCTAGCTTTAGCATCGAGCAAGGGACTGCTTGATCCACCTACCTCGGGCGCGAATCACCATTTTGCTTTTCAAGAAAGCCGTCTTCTGTTTGATGATTGTCTGCGATCATGCAAACCGAGGCGCCAGCTTATAAACGTATCGTTCTCAAGTTGAGCGGTGAAGCGCTCCAGGAGCGCGGCGCCCGCGACAACATCTCGATGGCGGTCGTGCGTGAAATTGCTGAGCGCATAAAAGAGGTGCGCGATCTCGGCGTGCAAGTGGCGGTCGTAATTGGCGGCGGAAATATCTGGCGCGGTCTCTCTGCGTCGCATCGTGGCATGGATCGCACTACGGCCGATTACATGGGAATGCTCGCCACCGTGATCAACGCGCTGGCATTACGCAGTACGCTCGCGCAAATGGGCGTCGAAACGCGCGTGCAAACGGCCATCGAAATGAAAAATGTGGCCGAGCCCTTCATTCTCGGCCGTGCCATCCGCCATCTCGAACTTGGTCGCGTGGTTATTTTCGCCGCCGGCACCGGTAACCCCTACTTCTCGACGGACACGACCGCGGCGCTGCGCGCGAGCGAAATTCGCGCCGAGGTCATCCTGAAAGCAACTAAAGTCGCTGGCGTTTATGATCGAGATCCAAATACTCACGCTGATGCGCGACTGTACGATCGCATCACATTTACTGAAGCACTCACAAAACGCCTGCAGATCATGGATTCAACGGCGTTCAGCCTTTGCATGGACAACAAGGTCCCGATCGTGATCTTCGATATGAACAAGCCGAGCAACATCCGCGATGCGGTGCTCGGGCGAAAAGTCGGGACATTGGTTTGCGATGAACCGCCCGCGAAGTAAAAATTCAGCAGTATGAGCAGAGACGACATTCTTCTGGAGGCTGAGATGTCGATGGAAAAAAGCGTCGACTACATGGTGCACGAATTTGCTGCGGTGCGCACCGGCAAAGCCTCACCTGGCCTGGTGGAAAATGTCGATGTGCAAGCTTACGGATCGACCATGAAGCTGAAGCAGCTCGCGTTGATCACTACACCAGAGCCGCGTCTGCTCGTTGTTCAGCCGTTCGACGCTGGCACGGTGCAGGACATCGAGCGGGCGCTGAAGGAATCGAAGATCGGCATCATGCCCGCGGTTGATGGTAAGATTATTCGGTTGCCGATTCCGGAATTATCAGAAGAGCGGCGCAAGGATCTCGTGCGTTCGCTTGGCAAAATGGCGGAGGAAGCGCGCGTCCGCGTGCGCAGCAACCGGCGCGCGGCACTCGACGAGGCCAAGAAACTCAAAGCCGCAGGCGAATTAACTGAGGATGGATTACGCGACTTGGAAGAAGAAGTGCAAAAGCTGACCAATCGCTTCGTCAAATCCGTCGATGATCATCTCAAAAACAAAGAAGCTGAGATCATGAAGGTGTGATGAATCTTCCTCTACCTCTTCCTCTTAATCTTCGTTTTACCCGAGAGTAAGACTAAGAGGAAGCGGAAGAACTACAGCCGCACCAGATCGACCAGAAACTGGCACCAAAGATAAATCATCCCGCGCCAGGAATATCTTACATCGCCTGCCGCGGTTTGCTTGAGCACGCCTTTATGAATGTTGTGCGCTATTTGATCGCGCAGATCGTTTTCCATTTCCGTTTGAATCCGCTCTTCATCGAGCGCATCGATTGCGTCCGCGTTCACGCCGTTTCGGCGAAGAAAATCGCGATGGCTTTGATAAAGCTGCCAGAATGACTGGTCCGGCCGTTGACGATTAGTACGGAACTGGGGCGTGAGTTTCAAGCCGTAGGAGAGCGGGTAATTCCAAGTTGTCCAAACCGTGCCACCCTTCGCGCGCGACGAAATTCGCAGATAATAAAACGATAGATCATGCTGTTCGTTCAGGCAGATGGCGGCCTGTGCTCGATCCTCCTCTTTGTAAAACAATCGGAAAAACTGGCGATAATCCTCCCAGTCCCAGCCGGCGTCGCCGACATGGACGAATCCTTCGTCCTCGATCTCGCGCGTGATCTCACTCAGCGCAGGGAACGTGTCCGACGATGGCGGACTTTTTGGGCGGAGCTGTTTTTCCTTCGGCAGCCGAAGCGCGCGAATCCGGGTGAGAATTTCCAGCCACGGCAAAAAGAGCCAGCCCATCGCGGCAGCGATACCTAGCAGCCAGCTGCCAGTAATAAAGTAAATGGCGAGGAAAGTAGCGACCAGAATACCGAGGGCGCCAGCTTTCTGTGAATACGAATTTTGAAAGGTGCGCAAGCCAACGCTGAGCAGCGCTACGCCGAACGTTAAAAAAAGGGGAAACAGCATCAGGAACCTGTTGAAGTAATCAGCCATGCCGCGCGAGAGCGCTTTGGGCTGGATGGCAAGGCGCGAGCGACGAGCATGTCCGCAGTGACCTGTGAGGAGCAAGCAACGCGGCCAGACGGCCCGAAGCGCTCTCGCCCTCTGGGTTGCGCCGCTTTTTCGTTTCTCCGACGTTGCTCGTCGGTTACAGACCGCCGCGGGTATGCGCTCTCCTGGCGCCTTGGAGAAACGAAAAATCGGCAGCAACGCGGCATGGCTGGGTATTTCAACAAGTTCCTAGGGATTAATTCGATGCTCGTTCAGAAATTTCTCGAGCTGATCGGTATCGAAATTGGCCAGCACTCTGTCGCCTGCTACGAATGTCGGGACGTAAGTCTGGTCGGACAGCTTTTTCATCTCTTCGTATGCTTGTCGATCTCTGCCGACATCAACGATATTGAAGCGATAACCCTTATCGGTGAGATATTCCTTCGCGTCAATGCACCACGAGCACCATTCGCGACTGTAAAGCTTCAATTCCACGGTTGCTGCCGGAATAAACAGGAGCGGAGTGCGCCGTCAATACCTACGGCTTCGCGGGAACAGTTTAACGCCTCGCCACGTTATCGACAATGCCTCAATACGACTTCGCCCAAACCACGCGGCGTACGCTCGGTTCTCCCGTGAAAATGCAGCGGCCAGGCTCGGCCGATTCATCGAGTGGAATGACACGAATAGTGACTTTGAGATCGTTCTTGATTTGCTCCTCGACTTCGCGCGAGCCGTTCCAGTGCGCGAGGGCAAAGCCGCCTTGGATTTCTGGTTTGCTGGAGTCTTTCGCGCTGAAGAAATCGTAAAACTCTTTTTGCGATTTGATCGCGCGCGTGTTCTCGTCGCGGAATTTCTTCGCCCGCTCATACAAAGTGTTCTGGATGGACATTAGAATTTCCGCCGCGCGGGCGACGAATTCTTCCGTCGGCATCGACTCCTTTGTCTTCAGTGGTTGATCACGCCGGCTGACTTCGACAGAATTTTTTTCGAGATCGCGCGGGCCGATCTCGACGCGCAACGGCACGCCTTTCTTGATCCACTCCCAATTCTTTAAGCCGCCGCCGAGATCGCGCCGATCGCGTTGCACTTCAATCGGAAGATCGACATATCGAATCTCGCGCAATTGCTTCGCGAGTTTGTCGCAAGCTTCGAGAACTGCGACACGTGTGTCTTCCTTTGATGTGATGGGCAAGATTACTACTTGCGTTGGCGCGATACGCGGCGGCAGCACAAGTCCGTCGTCGTCGCCGTGCGCCATCACGACCGTCCCGACAAGCCGGGTGCTCATCCCCCAGCTCGTGGTCCAACCGAACTCCTGTTTGCCTTCGCGGTTCTGAAATTGAATGCCGCTTGCGCGCGAAAAATTTTGTCCGAGAAAATGCGAGGTGCCGGCCTGGATCGCCTTGCGGTCTTGCACCATCGCTTCGATCGACAACGTCTGCACCGCGCCGGGGAAACGTTCGCTCTCGGATTTCTCACCGCTGAAAACCGGAATTGCCAGATGATCGCGCACAAAACGCTCGTAAACATCCAGCATCTGTTTCGTCTCCGCGCGCGCTTCAGCCTCGTTCTCATGCACGGTGTGGCCCTCCTGCCAAAGGAATTCGGTCGTCCGCAGGAACAAACGCGGCCGCATTTCCCAGCGAACAACGTTCGCCCACTGATTAATCAGGATGGGGAGATCACGATACGATTGCACCCATTTTGCGTAGCTCGCGCCGATGATCGTCTCCGAGGTTGGCCGAACGACCAGCGGCTCAGTCAGCGCGCTCGATGGCCGCAATTTTCCATCCGCATCCACTTCCAGCCGGCTGTGTGTGACCACCGCGCATTCTTTTGCGAAGCCTTCGACGTGCTCTGCTTCTTTTGCGAAATAACTTAGCGGTATGAAAAGCGGGAAGTAAGCGTTGCGATGTCCGGTGGCGCGAAACATCGCATCGAGCTGCCGCTGCATGTTCTCCCAAATCCCGTAGCCCCACGGACGGATCACCATGCAGCCGCGCACATCCGAGGGCTCGGCCAGCTCGGCCGCACGAATGACCTGCTGATACCATTCGGGAAAATCTTCGTCGCGCCGCGGTGTGATCGCGGTTTTTGTGGAAGACGAGTTTGGCATGGCGAAAGGAATTAAGCTTGAGCAGACATAATGGCGAGCCCGCCTTTGTCATTCCGAGCGGAGTGGAGAAATCTCTCATTATTTTGAGAGTTACGCGAGTCAACGCCGCAGCGGTATTGCGGTCGTGGTACGAGATTCTTCGTTTGTTGAAACAAGGCGACAACCGCTGCGCAAGCCAGGGCCAACTGGACAAAACGGATCTCGAGCGGCAATTTGACACTCTGGCGCACGTCCCGTAGTTTTCGTGCCTTTTCCGTCCCTATGAAAACCTTTTCTGCCAAAGCCAGCGAAGTCCCGCGCAAGTGGTGGGTGATCGACGCCAAGGACCAGGTGCTGGGGCAGGTTGCGGTGAAAGCCGCCAACTTATTGCGCGGTAAAGAGAAGGTGATCTTCACCCCGCACGTCGATACGGGCGATTTTGTGGTCGTTATCAATGCCGAGAAAGTGCGATTGACCGGAAAAAAAGAGAACCAGAAAAGCTACATGAGCTTTTCCGGTTACGTGGGCGGCCATAAATCGGAGAATGTCCGGGCGCGCCGCGTGCGGCATCCTGAATTCCTTATCGAGCGAGCGGTGCGTGGAATGATTCCGCATAATCGGCTCGGTCGCGCGGTTTACCGAAAGTTGAAGGTTTATCGCGGCGATTCTCATCCGCATACCGCGCAACAGCCGCACGTCGTCAATCTCGCCTCGAAGTGATTTTATGCCGCAAGCTCAGGAATTCACCGCTACAGGTCGCCGCAAGACGTCAGTCGCGCGCATTCGCATGTCGCCAGGCAATGGCAGGATCGAGGTTAATGGCCGCAGCTTTGAAGATTATTTTCCAACCACGCCATTGCAGAACATGGTGCTGCAACCGCTCCAAACCGCAAAGGCCGTGAATGCCTATGACCTGTCGATTAACGCGACCGGCGGTGGCGCAACCGGACAGGCCGGCGCGGTGCAGCTCGCTATTGCGCGCGCTCTTCTTCAAGTGGATGGCGATTTGCGTGGCACGTTGAAAGTCGAGGGTTTGCTCCGCCGAGATCCGCGGATGAAGGAGCGGAAAAAATCCGGTCAGCCCGGTGCGCGGAAGCGTTTCCAGTTCTCGAAACGCTAATTGACTGTAGCGGCGGCTGCCGGCTCGCGAACCCTTTCGGAGTGTTAGCCGTATTCATATGCAGGCGGCACGCCTGCACTACAGTTACGGTGTCGTAGTCGGGGCAGGCGTCCGTACAGCTTTCGGAGTGGCCGTGGCCGCTGGCATTGAACGTGGGGCCACCAAAAGCGGCGGGATCGTTGGCCCTGCTGCCGGCTGCGACGGCTCGCTCGGTTTAAGCAAACGCAATTCCCGCAACGCCTCGCCAGCCCAAAAACTTGTCCGGTATTGCGTCAGGATCGTCTCGCAGATGTGGCGCGCTTCATCAGCTCGGTTTTTGGCCTTCAGGAGGTACACCTGCGAAAGCAGCGCCAGCGGGGCGTTGAAGCTGTCCGGATAGGTCGATGCGATTTGTTGATACATCTGCAATGCCTCGTCGCTCTTCCCCATCGATTCCAAATTTGCCGCCATTGCCATTCGCGCCGTGCTCACGAACTCGTGATGCGGGTACTTCGCGATGAAAACCTGAAGAGTCGCATTTGCTTCGGCGAACTTCTTTTCGTTGCGCTGCGCTGCGGCAAGCAGAAGATAAGCATCAGCGCTTGCGGGCGTGTTTGGGTAACGCGCAATCACCTGTTGGTATTCTTGCGTGCTCTTTGCGCTGGCTAACAACGCCGATGCCGCGGCAGTTCGGCGATCGGAATAAAACCGATACCCTGTAAAGCCGACAGCAGCGAGCAGGAGGACGATCAGCGCGCCGATGATCTGGTTTTTGAAGCGTTCCCAAAACACGCGCGTTTCTAGCGCTGCATCGTAAGAAGAAGATGGGCCAGTTGGCATAATTCGATGTAATCTCGGCAACTTAAACCGCGCGAGCGTCGTCTTATGCCACGCGAAAGTTTCTCGCGCAAGCGCGACAAGCGACCCAATCAATCCAACTGTGTCAAGCCTGCATGGAGCTGGGAAGCATGTAACGCTCGGAGCTAATGCCGAAGCAAAAATGACGAAGGACGCAGGGATGTCGAAATCCTAATGACTAAGGGAGGGCTCCTGCTCTCAAAAGCAGCTGCTCGCGAAAGCTTTCGGCGTTCGAGAGCTTTCTCTTGTCATGTCGAGCGGAGTCGAGACATCTCTCACTGTTTCTCTTTTTAAGAATAATCCCGCAGCAGCAGCGGGACACTCTGGTCGGAATGACAAAATACGCCGGAAAGCTCCTTCAAGCTTCATCATTTGGATTTCATTCGTCATTCGGTCAACATCGGCATGCGCGCGACAAAGGTGTCTCCGGCGATAGACTCTTTACCTATGAATGCATTCTGGAACTCTTTTGAAACGTTGCTGGGTTTGGGCGTGGAACCGGCCGATTTGACGTTCGTTCAAATTTCTTTGCGCGGTATCATCATCTTCCTTGCGACATTGGCCATGATCCGACTCGGGCACAAACGCTCGCTCGCACGCAAGACCTCGTTCGATGCCGTTCTGCTCGTTATTCTCGCGGCGGTGCTTTCCCGCGCCATTAACGGTTCGGCGCCTTTTTTTGCCACAATCGGCGGAGGCGTGGTTCTGGTGTTGCTCCACCGGCTCTTCGCCCACCTGGCATACCGCTCACATCGATTCGGAATTTTGGTCAAAGGCTCGCCTGACACCATCGTGCGCAACGGCGAGTGCGATCTTCGCATGATGCGACGCAACCATGTCTCAATGCATGACTTGGATGAGGATATGCGCCTCGACGCGCACACCGATGACCTTTCGAAAGTTCAAGTCGCCCGCGTGGAACGCAGCGGCGACATTAGCTTTATCAAAAAGTAACTGCCTGCAGCGCAGTCGCCTTGCGGAGGCGGGTTGGGTATTCGACGTTTGCTTCAATGCAACCGCACGACAAGCTTTTCACTCCCGGCCCCGTCGAGGTTTCGGCAAAAACCTGGGCGGCATTTTCGCGCCCAATGATTGGGCATCGCGGCGAAGATTTTAAGAATCTTTATCGCGCGGTTCACCCAAAGCTTCAGACACTATTTGGAACAAAGCAGCCGGCGTTTCTTTCGACTTCCTCGGCGTGGGGCGTGATGGAAGCTTCTATCCGGAACCTTGCTGATCGGGGCGTCCTTTGCTGCATGTGCGGCGCATTCTCTGATAAATGGTTCGACGTTGCCAGGCGCTGCGGCAAAAATGCTGAGCCGCTGCAAGTTGATTGGGGAAGGCATATCAATCACAAGGCTGTCGATTGGCAACTAGCAACCGGCAAATTCGACACCGTCACTTTGATTCACAACGAGACCTCGACCGGAGTAATGAATCCGCTCGGGGAAATCTGCTGTACTCTCGCGAAGTATCCCGATGTAGCGCTCATCGTCGATACGGTTTCGTCTTTTTCGGGGGTGAAGATCGAGATGGACGCACTCGGTATCGACGTGATGCTCACCGGCGCGCAAAAGGCGCTCGCTCTTCCGCCCGGCTTTTCCTTGTTTTCTGTCTCGGAAAAAGCATTCGCGCGCGCCGAAAAAATTCGCAACCGCGGATTTTATTTTGATTTCCTCGAATTCAAGAAGCAGCAGTCGCA
>JBIOVE010000057.1:0-11214 GCA_044867565.1 Candidatus Udaeobacter sp.
GCAATCACACGCCTGCTTTGGCTGGGGTTTGCGCTCTACACGCTGGGAATTGTGAGCGGATTTTTTACAGGGCGACCCTTGCCACGGGTACAGCTGGTGGCCGCGATCGGGGTTTGGCTCCTTTACGCGGCGATCTTGCAAGGCCGGCATCTCCGGCGGCTGGCACCGAAACGCGTTGCCGCGCTTTGCGTTCTCGGATTTAGCGCAGCGTTAACGCTTCTATGGGGAATCACCTTCTCGGCCCAAACCCCTCCCGCGCCATGAACCTTTTTTGTGCCGGCCTGAGTCATCACACCGCAAACGTTGAGACGCGCGAGCGCTATGCCGGCCACGCTGCGACCGATTGCATTCTGCGCGAAGCAGGTTGCGCGGAAGCTCTGGTCCTTACGACCTGCAATCGCGTCGAAGTTTACGGCGCATCGGAGAAACGGGTCTCGACCGATGAGATTGCGCGCTGCCTAGAGCGCAAGGCCGGGGTCACCGCCCCCGGCTACAGGGAAGAGATTCCGCCGTTTTACCGATACGAGGGCGCCAAATGTGTGCAGCATCTCTTTCGAGTTGCTTCTGGGCTTGATTCGATGGTGGTGGGCGAGACCGAAATTCTGGGCCAGGCGAAGAAGGCTTACGAATCGGCGCGCGCTTCAGGCGCGGCTGGGCCCTACTTGCACCGTTTGTTTCAACGCGCTTTTCGAGTGGCGAAGCAGGTTCGCACGCACACGGAGATCACGCGGGGATCTGTATCGGTCGGGTCGGTCGCGGTCGATCTCGCCCAAAAAATTTTCGGCCAGCTCAGCAAATGCAAGGTTCTGGTGCTGGGAGCGGGTGAAACGAGCGAGCGCACGGCGCGAGCGCTCGTATCGCGGGGCGTGACCGATCTTCGGGTGAGCAATCGTTCCAGTGATCGCGGGGAAGACCTGGCGCGACTGGTGCTCGGTCATGCGGTGGCATTTGAGCAATGGCCGGAGCAATGTCGCGAGATCGACATCCTGATTACATCAACGTCTTCCGAAAGGCCGTTGCTGACATCCGAAAATCTGGCACCGATGTTACGCGGTCGCATTGATCGTCCGCTTTTCATCATCGACATCGCTGTCCCGCGGGATGTCGATCCCAGCGTAAATGAAATGGACGGCGTTTATCTTTACGACATCGATTCTTTGCAATCGGTCGCGGAGCAATCGCTTGCGCTTAGACGCCAGCAGATCGCCGCGGCCGAAGCAATCATCGCCGAACATGTCGCGGATTTCGGCGATTCTATCTCGCGAGGATTGAATCGCGCCTCGCGAGCGGCCGAACATCCTTCGGTCGCGGATAGTACGCTGCGCACTTCGGAATTGTAGGGGGAAGCTGTCAGCTTCCCCTACGGACTACAGGGGGCTACATTTCCCGCGATGCTGGAAAAGATCGTCCTAGGAACACGCGGCAGCGAGCTTGCCCGCGCGCAGGCAGCCCTGGTTGAAAACGCGATGCGAGGAGCACGCCCTCAGCTAAAAATCGAGATCAAGGTCATTACCACTAAAGGCGATCAGCCGGCGCGTTCGCAAGTCAGAGGCTTGCCTCGGGGGCGAAAAGGATTGTTCACGGCGGAAATCGAACGGACACTGCTGGCCGGAGACGTCGATGTTGCGGTGCATAGTGCGAAAGATCTGCCGAGCGAAACACACCCGGGCGCGGAAATTGCGGCGGTCCTTCTGCGTGCACAGACGGACGATGTGCTGGTTTCAAAACAGCCAGGCGGTTTAGCTGGGCTTCAGGAAGGTGCGACGATCGCTACCGGCAGTGTGCGAAGGAAACATCAGCTTTGCTGGAAACGTCCGGATCTCACCATTGTCGATCTTCGCGGCAACGTACCGACCCGGTTGCGCAAATTCGCGGAGAATGATTGGGAGGCAATCGTGCTTGCACGCGCGGGGCTCGAGCGGCTCGGACTGTTGCCCGCGCAGGACGAGATCAATTTCAACGGCCGGCAGTTTTTCGCTGAGGTCCTTCCGAGCGAAATCTTCTTGCCCGCCGGTGGGCAGGGAATCATTGCTTTGCAAATTCGCTTCGATGATCAAAGCGCAAGAGAGATTGTCGATCTTGTGAACGATCTCGAGACGTTGCTTTGTCTGCGCGCGGAGCGAGAATTTCTGCGTCTGTTGCATGGTGACTGCAATTCACCAGTCGGCGTGCTGGCGACCGTGAAAAACGGAAGGATGCGATTGCGCGGGCAACTATTTGATCAGGGTTTGGGCGCGCCGCGTAGAGGCGAAGTTGAAGGGGGGCTCAATGACAGCGAGCATCTGGCTGCGCAGTTATTGAGGCGGATCAATGGAGAGTAAAAGCAAGAGCAAGATTGGAAAGGTTTATCTCGTTGGGGCGGGGCCGGGCGATTTGGGCTTGGTCACGCTGCGCGCACAAGAGTGCATCGAGGCCGCCGATGTGATCGCTTACGATCATTTGGCAAATCCGGAGATGCTCAATTGGGCCCGCGATGACGCGGAGATTATTTACGCTGGCAAACAAGCGGGCGAACACTCGTTAAGCCAGCAGGAAATTAACGCGCTGCTGGTCGAGAAAGCACGCGAAGGAAAGGAGGTCGTCCGGTTGAAGGGCGGGGACCCCTTTGTTTTTGGTCGCGGCGCAGAGGAAGCAAAAGCAATCGTCGATGCTGGAATTGAATTTGAAATTGTGCCGGGGATCACCTCGGCGATCGCCGGGCCAGCCTATGCGGGAATTCCCGTGACACATCGCGCGGAGAATTCGCACGTCACATTTTTTACCGGGCACGAAGATCCGGCAAAGGCCGAAAGCGCCATCGACTACGCTGCGCTGGCAAAACTTGGTGGCACTCAGGTGATGTTGATGGGCGTGGATCGTCTCGGACCGATTACGCGCGAAATGCTTAAGCAAGGTGTGCGCGAGGATTTGCCGGTAGCGCTCGTACGCCGGGCGACAACCGGGCGCCAGGAAACGCTTACCGGAAACCTAAAGGACATTGCCCAGCGAGCTGTTGCCAGCGGCTTTGAGGCTCCAGCAGTAGCGGTATTCGGCGAAGTTGTCGCTTTACGCGAAAGCCTGAATTGGTACGAAAAGCGACCACTCTCGGGGAAACGGATTGTGGTTACTCGAACACGAAAACAGGCGAGTGCGTTAAGTGAGAAACTGCGCGTGCTCGGCGCTCAGGTGATCGAATTGCCGACGATTCGGATCGAGCCTCCCACTGATTTACGTGCGTTCGCTGAACTGGTGCAGGATGCGCATATCTACGATTGGATTGTTTTCACGAGCGCCAATGGCGTCGAAGCGTTTTTCGAAGTCTTCTATAAGCTTTACGATGACGCTCGTGAGATTGGCGCCGCGCGGATCGCCGCGATTGGCCCGGCCACAGCGCAACGAGTGAAGGATTTTCATCTGCACATTGATCTTCAGCCGGAGGAATTCGTGGCGGAAGCGGTGACACGGGAGTTTCGCAAGCAGGGCAGCGTCGAGAATTTGCGGATTCTCCTCGTGCGCGCAGAAAAAGCGCGGGATGTGCTTCCCAAAGAGCTTTCAGCCTTGGGAGCGATCGTGGACGAAGCTTTCGCTTATCGGACGGTGCCGGAAACGCGGGATACGACCGGTGCGCGCCAGCAACTAGCAACAGAAGGGGCCGATCTGATCACGTTTACCAGTTCCTCAACGGTTGAGAATTTTCTCGCGCTTGGGCTGCCATGGTCCAAGGGGATCAAAGTCGCCAGCATTGGTCCTGTCACATCAAAGACTGCCCGCGATCACGGCTTGAAGATCGACATCGAAGCTCGCCGGCACGACATCGAGGGTTTGGTGCAAGCAATCCGCGAGTTTTTTGCAACCGGAAACGCCAGCAAACAGCGTTAGGGCGTGACCGATTCCGCAATCCGCGATCCGAAATCGGAGATTGTTCAGGCCGGATTGAATCGGAACTTGGTTCGACCCCGCTTGGCGTTGGCTTTTGCTTTGCGGCGATGCTTTTGCGAAGGCGTCTCGAAGGCGCGCAAACGGCGCACCTCCTCGAGAATCCCCTCGGCATCGAGCTTGTTTTTCAGCCGCTTTAACGCGCGATCGACAGGTTCACCTTTGCGAACGATCACTTCTGGCATCGATAATCACTCCTGGGTTTAAAATGGATTGCTTAACCGGCGAGCCGGAGCCTACTCGGGCTGGGCGACCTCGTCAAATCTCTCCTAAAACAGCCCTCTGCCGGCTGTCCTGATATGTAGCCACGGCTCTGTGAGCCGTTAATGAGTGAGCCGCCCGATTTTGCTGACCGGCCACAGGCCGGTGGCTACAGGAGATCCCTATCGTTGGGCAAGCGGATTGGCTGCGGTCGCTTGTTGAGTGATTTCGCGCCGCAGAACGGTCGCGCCGCCGCGGGCGCGCGTCCACCAGAGAACGATGGGCGAAGCGATAAATATCGAGGAATAGGTCCCGACGGTGATGCCGATGATGATGGCGAGAGCGAAATCGCGTAGAACAGGTCCACCAAAGAAAAACAAACAGCAGATCGGAATCAACGTGGTACCGCTGGTCAGAATTGTGCGGCTCAATGTCTGGTTGACGCTTTCGTTCATGATTTGCTCGATTGTGCCGCGCCGGCCGCTGGCCAGGCCCTCGCGAATCCGATCGTAAACCACGATGGTGTCGTTGATGGAATAACCGGCGATGGTGAGCACCGCGCCAACCATTGCCAGAGTAAGCTCCCGTCCCAGCAAAGCGAACATCAGGACCGTAATGATGACATCATGCAAAAGCGCGACGATTCCCCCTACCGCGAAGGAGAGCTCAAAGCGAAACGTGACGTAGATCAGGATGCCGAGAATCCCCAGACCGAGCGCTATCAGCGAACTTCTGGCCAATTCGCCACCCACGAGCGCGCCGACGCGTTCCGAACCTTCGACTCTGAGACCGGCACTTGGCAGCGCCTGCGTGAGCTGTTTCTCGACCTTGTCACTGGTGTTTATCGGGGTGCGAATGGTGATGTAACTTCTGTCGCCCTGGTGCGATTCTTGAATCGAGGCGTCAGCAAAACCGATCGGCCTGAGTGCGCTGCGCACTTGTGCGGTGTCGATCTTCCCGCGCGCACTCAGGGTCACGAGGTCGCCGCCGCGAAAGTCAACCCCGAAATTGCTCTCGCCGCGTATATAGAACGCAGTGGCGCCCGCGATGATGAGCGCGAGGGAGCACATACAGGCAAGAAAACCTCTGCCGAGGAAATTGACGTTCTGCGCCGAAATCAAATGCAGCGTGGAGATGCGTTTTATCCGGCCCGTATCCACAAACCAGCCCAACGCATTCCGGCCGACGATCAGGGCGGTGAAAAGCGATGCCAAAATGCCCAACGTTAGAGTGATCGCAAAGCCCTTAACTGGTCCGCTTGCTTGCCAAAACAAAATCGCGGCTGTGATCAGGGTTGTTACATTGGCGTCAAAAATCGAGCTGAAAGCTTTATTGTAAGCGGCAGGCAAAGCGGCTTTGAGCGTCTTGCCAGCGGCCATCTCTTCGCGCAACCGTTCGTAAATCAGGACGCTCGCGTCCACTGCCATGCCAATGGTTAAGATCATACCGGCGATACCGGGCAGGGTGAGCACAAACCCGAACATCGTGAGCGCTCCGAGCAACAGAATGAGGTTGATGACGAGTGCCAGATCCGCAACGAGCCCGGCGAACTTGTAATAGATCAGCACGAAAAGCAGCGTGATGGCGAGACCCATCAAACCTGCCATTACGCTGGTGCGAATTGAATCCATTCCCAGCGTTGGCGAGACGCTGCGCTCTTCCTCGATGCTGACCGGCGTTTGCAAGGGATTCTCAAGCACGCTGGCGAGCCCACGCGCTTCTTCCTCAGTAAATCTACCGGTGATGACTGCGTCGCCCCCATAGATGGCGTCCCGAATCACCGGCGCGGATTGAATTACGCCATCGAGAACAATTGCGAAGCGATAACCTTTGTATTGCTCTGTGATTTGGCCGAATTTCGTGCCGCCTTCGCTATCGAATTTTAACTGCACAGTCCAGCCTTCGTTACCGTAGTAGGCGTTCGATGCCGAAACGCGGTCGCCGGTCAGATCGGCTTTCTTTTTTACGAGCAATCGTTCTTCCCTGGGTTTTTCTTTGGCGCCCGCGACGGTTTCACCGAATTCGTTGGTCATTGGTGCATTCTCTGCACCGAGTTTGTAAACTTCGATCCGGTAATCTGGCGGAATCACTTCCTTGCCTTCGTCGATCGCTTTCAGGCGTTCGCCGTTATCACGATAAACCAGACGAAACTCGAGTCTTGCAACCCGCGAGAGTTGGTCGCGCGCTTCTTGAATCTTGGCAACGTCGAGCCCCGGAATTTGCACGAGGATGCGATCCGCACCCACTGGGCTGATAATCGGTTCGCCCCCGCCAAAATAATCGACGCGCTTGCGAATGACCTCGACCGCCTGGTCGAGCATTTCCTTGGTAATCGCTTTTTCCCCGGGCTTGAGTCGAATAAGAAAGGAAGTGCCGCCTTGGATGTCGAGGCCAAGATGAACCTTTTTCTGCGGCGGCCAGATGGTAACGATGCTGAACGCGACCAGCAGGATCATTAGCGTGGCGGCGAGCAGGCGTTTTCGCAGGCCCTGATCGGTGGCAAAGTACCATCCAAAGAGGAGGAGCATGACGAGCCCGATAAAAAATGTAAGCGCGGGAGTCATACCTGTGTCATTCCGAGCGGGGTTTGTCCTGGGGGTTAGTTCGAATGGATCGAGGAATCTCTCACTGAATCACCGTCGCGATTGCCGATTTTTCCATCTCGATCTTTACGTTATCGGCCACTTTTACAATCACCGTTGTGTCCTTCACGTTGGATATAAGGCCGTGAATGCCGGCGTTGGTCACTACGCTGTCGCCAGTCTTTAAGCTCGCGATCAATTTCTTTTGCTGTTCCTGCCGCTTTTTCTGCGGCCGGATCATCACAAAATACATGATGATGAAAAGGAAAATGAACGTCACAAAGAAGCCGATGCCGCCGCCGGGACCGGTGGGAGCAGGACTTTGTGCCTGAGCCAGGAACGTGTGGAGCATATTAAGAATTGGAGAGCGCACCTTAAGCGCGAAACCGCTGGCTGCAATCCACAATTACTGTAGGAGACGCTGTTAGCTCGCGAAAACTTTCGGAGTTAGCGTCTCGTGTTTTTACTTGGGAAGCTGACAGCTCCCCCTACAGAGGAGACAAGATCGACATCTCGGGTCTTGTAGTTGGAAACAAAACTTTTTCGAAATTCCCCGAAGCTTCCATTCTCGATGCGCTCCCGGGCTTGCCTCATCAAATCGAGATAGAAATGCAAGTTGTGCAGCGTGATCAGGCGCAGACCGAGAATCTCTTCGGCTTTGATCAGATGACGAATGTAACCGCGAGCAAACTCACGACAGGTGGGACAGACGCAAGTTTCGTCGACCGGCCTTTTGTCCCGTGCGAATTCCGCATTCTTTAGATTGAGCGTGCCTGTGGCGGTGAATGCCGTTCCGTTACGCGCCAGACGGGTCGGCAAAACACAATCGAAGATGTCCATGCCGCGCGCGATCATTTCCAATAATTGGGGCGGCGTGCCGAGTCCCATCGCATAACGCGGTTTGTCCGCCGGCAAAAAGGGTTCACTGGATTCAACGGCACGCATCATTTCTTCTTCCGGTTCCCCTACGCTCACGCCGCCAATCGCATAGCCGTCAAAATCAAGATCGACAATTGCCTGCGCGCTTTGCCGGCGAAGATCATCAAACGTGGCGCCTTGGACAATGCCGAAGAGCAACTGGCGCGCTGTAGTGGCGACCGTGTCGGCCGCATTCCCTGGCTTTGCAGGCGACACGCCTGCCTCGACAGCTCTCCGCATTCGAGATTCGATGTTCGAAGTTGGGCGTTCGGCATTGTCTTGAATCCATTCTTTGCATCGCTTCGCCCAACGGATCGTCATCTCCGCGCTGCGTGCTGCATACTCGTAATCGCAGGGATACGGCGCGCATTCATCAAGCGCCATCGTGAAATCGCCGCCCAGCACCGCCTGAATTTCCATCGCGATTTCCGGAGTTATAAATGCCGGCGTCCCGTCGACGTGATTTTGAAAATGTACGCCTTCCTCCGTGATCTTGCGCAACTTTGCGAGGGAAAAAATCTGGTAACCGCCGCTGTCAGTCAGAATCGGTCCATTCCAATTCATGAACTTGTGCAGTCCGCCGAAATGTTTGATTACATCGAGCCCCGGTCGCACAAATAAGTGATAAGTGTTTCCGAGAACGATCTGCGCATTCAGCTCTCGCAGCTCGCGCGGACTCACCGCCTTCACGCTGCCTTGCGTGCCCACTGGCATAAACGCGGGCGTATCGACCACGCCATGCGCCGTCGTTAGTCGGCCGCGCCGCGCTTTCGAATGAAGATCTCGGGCGAGAAGGTGGAACATTATGCGGTCATGTTCGTGATGTGCGAAAATGTCGCAAGCGGTTTATCTGGGTAGCGCCCGCGTCCCGCGCGTTGGTTTCGGTGTCTCGCCGAAACAAGCTTTCCTTGAAACCGAGAATCATAACGTGCTACCGATCCCACAGAAAGTCCACGATCGCGAGACGCAATCGCGAACACACCGGGACGCGTGCGCTACCCAAACGCGATCGCAATTCCGTGGAGCGGAATGTATTCAATTCGCGCGCAAAAAATTCTTTGCAGCTCTGGAATTTCCCTCTATATTCAGCGTCCACCGCACAGGCGCGTTAGAGGAAGTTGCGTGGCCTGAGCGGGTTTTTTGTCGCCCGGATCACGACTTTGGGCGGCGCTTTGTTGAAAGAAAATGCCCACGATTAATCAGCTTATTCGAAAAGGACGCCGGAAGGTATCGGTGAAATCGAAGTCACCGGCGCTGACCGATTGTCCGCAGCGGCGCGGGGTCTGCGTGCAGGTAATGACGCGCACGCCGAAGAAGCCGAATTCTGCTCTGCGCAAAGTGGCCAAGGTGCGCTTGACGAATGGCCAGGAAGTGATTGCCTACATTCCGGGCGAGGGGCATAATTTGCAGGAGCACTCCATCGTGCTCGTGCGCGGCGGGCGCGTGAAAGATCTACCAGGTGTGCGCTATCACATTGTGCGCGGAACGCTCGACAGCCTGGGCGTTGATGGACGTCGCCGCAGCCGCTCCAAATATGGAGCGAAACAGCCGAAAGGCGGTGGCGGAGGTGGAGCAGCGAAGGAGGCTGCACCGAAAGCGGCAGCGAAGGAAGGCGCGGCCGAAAAGAAATAAACTCGGATAGAAAGATCGACAATGTCGCGACGGAGGAAAGTTTACAAGAAAGAAGAGCGCGTCGATTCCCGCTACGGGAGTCCGGCGGTCGCGCGACTTATTTCCACCGTGATGAAGCGAGGCAAGAAATCGCTCGCGGAGCGAATTGTTTACACCGCAATCGAGAAATCGCGCGAAGGTTCTGATTCGGTCGATCCGCTGGACGTTGTAAACAAGGCGATGGAGAACGTCCGGCCCCGGCTGGAAGTAAAATCGCGTCGGGTCGGTGGTGCCACTTATCAAGTGCCGATGGAGGTGACTCCCGCGCGCCAGATTTCTCTGGCGACACGCTGGATCGTCCAATACGCGGATAATCGTAAAGGAATGCGAATGGCGGACGCGCTGGCCCAGGAAATCAAAGATGCGGCCGCCGGGCAGGGCAACGCGATCAAGAAGCGCGAAGACACACATAAAATGGCGCAAGCGAACCGCGCGTTTGCGCATTTCCGTTGGTAAAGATCATGCCCGCGACGCTCGAACAAAAACCTGCCGCGAAGAACCCGAATTCGCCGAATCGCAAGTTCCCACTCGAGCGAACGCGGAATATCGGCATCGCCGCCCACATCGACGCCGGCAAGACCACGCTCACTGAGCGCGTTCTGTTTTACACCGGCATGATTCATAAGATCGGTGAGGTGCACGAAGGTACGACTGTGACTGACTGGATGGAACAGGAGCGCGAGCGCGGCATCACGATCACATCTGCAGCGACTACGTGCGCCTGGACGCAGACTAAGGAGGCTGGCGTCTACAAAATCTTCGAAGGAATTAAGCAGCGCATCAATATTATCGACACACCCGGTCACGTCGATTTCACGGCGGAAGTGGAGCGTTCGCTCCGCGTGCTCGATGGCGCCATCGCCGTTTTCGACGCTGTTGCTGGCGTGCAGCCACAATCAGAAACGGTCTGGCGGCAGGCGACGAAATACAATGTCCCGTGCATCGGGTTCATCAACAAAATGGACCGTGTCGGTGCTGACTTTAAGATGTCGATCGACAGCATGCGCCAAAAACTTGGCGCAAACGCCTGGCCGATTTTACTCCCGCTTGGCAAAGAAGATCAGTTCAAAGGCCAGATCGACGTTATTAATAAGAAAGCGGTCATTTATTCCGACAGCGACCAGCTTGGATCGACATATGAACTTACCGATGTTCCAAAGGAGTATGTCGATCTTGTCGATAAAGCCTATGCCGACCTTGTTGAACAAATTTCAAATCTCGATGACGAAGTCGCGGAAGCGGTTCTTGAAGAAAAGCCGGTGACGCCTGAGTTGCTGAAAGCAGGTATTCGGCGCCAGACAATCGCCAACAAGTTTGTGCCGGTTGTTGCCGGTTCTGCGCTCAAGAATAAAGGTGTGCAGTACCTGGTCGATGCGGTCGTCGATTATCTGCCGAGCCCGCTCGATATTCCGCCAGCGAAAGGTCAGGACCCGGACACCGGCGAGCCGATGGAAGCGCCGACCGACGACAATGGCAATTTTTGTTCGCTCGCCTTCAAGCTCTGGAGCGATCCATTCGTCGGCAAGCTTGTCTTCTTTCGTGTTTACTCCGGCACACTTTCGAAAGGCGACACGGTTTACAATCCGCGCACGAACAAGCGCGAGCGCATTTCGCGCCTGATCCAAATCCAGGCGGATAAACGCGAGGACATTGAGACCTGCTACTCGGGCGATATTGCCGCGATCGTCGGCATTAAGAATATCACCACGGGCGACACCCTGTGCGATGAAGATCATCCGATCCTGCTCGAGCCGCCGACGTTTCCTGATCCCGTCATTTCAATGGCCATCGAGCCAAAGACGAAATTGGATCAAGAAAAGATGGGCATCGCGCTGCAACGACTCGCCGAAGAAGATCCGACCTTCCGCGTTTACACTCACGAAGACACCGGCCAGACGATCATCGCGGGAATGGGCGAGCTGCACTT
>JBIOVE010000058.1:0-4820 GCA_044867565.1 Candidatus Udaeobacter sp.
TCGATCCGCGATTCCTTCCCAGCCATGGTCAACCGCCGTCCGCGCGATCGTTTCCTTAACGCTCCGCGGACGCTCAGCCGGCTGCGCTCTGGCAATCACTGGAGCAGGCATCTCGATGACTTCTCCCCTGACGACCGGACGTGGGTTTTCCACTTCCACGCTCACGGTCCGGCGATCAAGACGCAGGCGCTCAATCGGCTGCTGAGTGCGCGCACGCAGCTCGTCATAGTTGGGCCCTTGATTTATAATCGTCGTGTTACTGTAAGTGATATTCGTGGCGTTGGTTGTTTGATTGACAATGGTAAGATTGCGCTCGGCTGGAATCACGGCTGTCTCAATGCGACGCGTGCCAAATTGATTCGTGGGGACGAAGCAGTATTGGTCCGGGCCGATATCGTAATAATTGTCGGCCCAATTATGAATGCCGGTGCGCCGGTCGAAGCGTGCTTCTGGAGGCAGCGGCGCCCAACCAACATAATCGTTACTCTTGCGCCACGATACCCAGGCAGGCGCCCACTCATCTCCTGGAACCCAAACCCACCCGATGTTACGCAACCGCGTCCAGCGCCCGTAATGGTAGGTTGCCCAGCCGAACGGCTCTTCCGATACCCATGTCCAGCCCGCATCGGTATAAACCCAGCGACCGTTCGTGTAGGGACGCCAGTTGCGCGAGCGCTCTGCCTCACGTGGCTGCCAGACATACCCGTAGTCCGAAGTCTCGCGCCAGACCCCATATGGATCGAGCTTCGTGTAAAAGGTCGAATAGGAAGCTGTCGCGACATTTCCGGAAGTGTCCCTCATCGAGGACTGCAACGGAACCTCTGATTCTTGAGCCACAGGCGCATTCGCTGTGGCTTGTTGCTTTTCAGCAGCCGCTTTCTCGCGCGCGTCGAGTTCGGCTTCTCGCTGAGCGAGTTGTTGCTCGGTCTGGGCCTGTCGTTCAGCGGCTAAACGTTGCTGTACCTGTCGCTCAATTTCAGCATTCCTTTCTTGCTCGGTTTGCTGCTTTTGGCAGGAGCAAAATATCGCCAGGGCAATGATAACCGGCAGGGCAAAAAAAATTTTCATGTCAGGATTAGACCGTGATTCGTTTTCGTTATTCGAGGGAAGGAAATAAAACGGTCGTCGGCCGAATGAGAGTCAGGGCCTCAGCGCCGATGGCGAACTTGCGGGTGTCACGATTACGGTTTCGACCTGGTCCCGCCGAAAACGCTGGATATTGGCATAAACAGCCAGCAGCGCCATCGATCCAAGGATGATGAGCATAAGCAGAACACAGCTCTTGGGAACTCGGGACGATCGCGGTGGTTGGCCAGTTGGATGCGATGAATTCACGCTCGAAATATCGATGGCGATCTTTCGCGCGCAAACGCGCTCATTTTAATTGTAATGTCGCTATCGCATCCATGACGCGCTGGCTTAATCGCTGGTAGAGATGCTTCTCTGGCGATTCCACATCGGCCGCTGTAAAAAAAATCGGCTCTCCAATCACGATGGTGATTGGCACAAAATGCAAGCCGCCACCACCGCGCGGCAGAGCTTCGTGGGCGCCAAAGATCCGCATAGGGACGACCGGAGCGAGGGTTTTTGCGATCACGAGGCCCAATCCGGGCTCGGCGGGCTGCAAATTGCCGTCGAGCGTCCGCGAGCCTTCTGGAAATACCAGCGCCGCGTTCCCGGACTTGAGAACACGAATTAGAGCCTTGAGAGCGCTGCGGTCGATTCCCTCCTGATTCACAGGGATCACGTTCAGCCGGGGCAACAGCCAGCCCAGTAGCGGCACTTCCATCAGCGTTCGCCGTGCCAAAAAATAAATAGGGCGATCGCATGTAGTTCCGGCAAGCGGCGGGTCGAGATAACTCTGGTGGTTCATCGCGAGAATTACCGGGCCGTTTTGAATCATGCGCTCCCGATGAATTACTCGGAAACGAAAAAACAATCGGCCACCCAAGCGAGAAAGATGATACCCGAGCCAGTAATAAACGTTCATCCTTGACGCAGTGGAATCAGGTGGAAACGCGGAGGCCTTTTTGCTCGAGCCAGGCAATGATCTCGTTGACAACTCCTTCGATTGTTAAGTGCGACGTATCGATGACATGCGCGTCCGGCGCGACGACGAGCGGTGAGACAAGCCGCGAAGAATCGGCGTGATCACGCATGGTAATTTCATCTCGCTCCCCCTGCGCGGCACGACGGCGCAGACGCACCTCAGGGGAAGCATCGACATAAAATTTATAGGGAGTGTCTGGAAAAACAACCGAACCGATGTCCCGGCCCTCCACGACCAAGTCGTGGCTGCGTGCGTAATCGCGCATTTTCCGCACGACGATTTGGCGGACCCGGGGAACGCCACTGACGCGCGAGACACTTTCGTTCACACGGTCGTCACGCAAGTAATCCGTGGGATCGACATCATCGATAAAGATGCGCGACTCGCTGTTTTGGAGGCGGCAGGCGATCTCGGCAGACTCGACGGTTTGGCCGACTTGGTCGCTGTCTCGCACATCGATTCCCCTCTGCAGAATGTGCCAGGTAATCGCCCGATAGATCGCACCCGAATTCACGTAGGCAAATCCCAGTCGCTGGGCGAGCCCTCGCGCGACGCTGCTTTTTCCGGAGGCGGCCGGACCATCAATAGCAACGACGCGGTGAGAGAATTGCTGGGCGGAATGCATGGCGCGAGGCAACTTTAGCCATCGTTCTTATGGCGACGCAATGCGCCTCATCAGTCGTATGCGGCCATGCGGCTCGCGAATTATGCTTCCTCGACTGGAGCGGGAGTGAGCGAGCCGATGACAGGGGTGCTTATCTGCATCCGCTTCGGGTTGGTGAACTCCTCGAGTACAGTTTCAAAACCCGGATAAGACTCACGAATGCAGTCGGCATCCTGAACGATGGTTTCGCCGTCAGCGAACAGACCAGCAATGGCAAAAGCCATCGCGATGCGATGATCGCCGAAACTCGCCACGCGTGCGCCATGCAGAGGAGCCGGGCCATGAATTTGGAGGCCGTCATTCATTTCGGCGACCTGCGCGCCCATAGTGCGCAAATTGTGTGCGATGGCGGCGATGCGATCGGTTTCTTTCACGCGCAACTCCTGTGCATGGCGAATAATCGTTTGGCCATTTGCCAGGGCGCCCGCCACTGCAAGTATGGGCAGTTCGTCGATAAACTGCGGCACTTCTTTACCCTGAATAACGGTTCCTTTGAGCGGCACACCCGTGACTTCGACGATTCCATGGGGTTCAAGCTGATCGACATCGTCGATGGCCTCCCGCACTTGCGCCCCCATTCGCAACAGAACACCAAGGAACGCCGTTCGGGTGTCGTTTAAACCAACTCCGCGCACGAGCAGATGACCTCGCGGTTGTGCCGCAGCAGCGACCAACCAAAAAGCTGCCGAGGAAATATCGCCCGGAATTGCAAAGTCGCGCGATTCGGGAACCTGGTCGCCAAAGACAGTGATACTGCCATCGTCATCCTTTGCTGTGCGAACCAAAAAATAATTAAACATCACCTCTGTATGGTTTCGCGTCGGTGAGGGCTCCTCGACGGTGGTCCTGCCCCTGGCAAAAAGCCCCGCCAGGAGCAACGCACTCTTCACCTGCGCGCTCGCGATGGGCGCACGATAGTGAATTCCACGTAAGGAGCCGCCACGGATACGAAGCGGCGGCGTCTGTTCCGGCCCCTCTGCGACAATATTTGCACCCATCTGACGAAGCGGTGCAATTACGCGGTCCATGGGACGTCGGGAGAGTCCGGCATCACCGACGAGGCGACTCTCAAACGTCTGTCCGGCAAGCAGCCCAGCGAGAAGCCGCATGGTCGTCCCGGAATTTCCGCAATCGATCGTCTTTTTAGGCGGCGTAAGAACGCGCCTTTTCCCATGGACGATCAGCGTGTCCGGCTGAGGCTGTTCGATCTTAATGCCTAACGCGCGCATCGCATTCACCGTATGCATGCAATCCTCGCTCGGGAGAAAACCATGCAGCGTGCAGATGCCATTGGACAAACCGGCAATAATTACGGCGCGATGCGAAATGCTTTTATCGCCGGGTACGGTAATTTCGATATCAATTCGAGGTGCCCGTTTGATCCGTAATTCCATAGACGAAGTCTGAGATTTTTGGCGTAGCGAACGCGTTATTCGCCCACGAAGATCAGCATCGGATATAAGACGCGATTGTCCAGCCTCGCTCCCTCCCGAGGAGAAATCCGAGGCCTTTTTACGGAGCGTTTTTCCCAGCGCAACGAGCGCCGGCGAAAATTATGGAACGAGAAAGATTTTGTCGGTGTAGGGATCCTTCACTTCCGTACCTGGAGGAAATCCTTCCACATCGACGTACTTGCCAGGCGAATAGGGACTTTCCACCAGGTGAGGTTTGCCAGGGACGGGAATTCCGTACGGATAATCTCCTTTTGCAACTTTGGTCGGGGCAGCTGTTGGAGGAGGTGAAGCCGCGGTCTCTGCCGGCGGCGTGCCGGGAGGCTGAACGGCTCCATTCGGATTGAACGGTTGTTGCGGCGGTGGGTATTCCTCGGTCCGGGTTGCCGGATAACTCGCAGCGCGCTGACGAGTGCGTTGCTGCGGCGGCTCTTCACTGCACGAGGCGACAAAGAAGGCGGTGAACAGGGCAAGCGACAGTGACAATTTCATAAGTGGGATTGCTTTCACAAAGTATCCACAGTCCGACTGGTTGCCAATCACTAAATCATTTTCCTCTTAAAATCCGAGATGCATTGGCAAATATCGACAGGAATACAATGACGGGCCCCTTTTCATCCGAATCCAAAGAAAAGATGTCAAATAACGCCCGTGC
>JBIOVE010000059.1:0-4549 GCA_044867565.1 Candidatus Udaeobacter sp.
AAGGTCCGAACAATGGGGATTCTCTTGCTTTTCGTGAGCTCCGGTTTTATTCTGCAGACCGCCCGAAAAGTCATTGAGGTTGATTAGATCATTTCTCAACAGTTTTTATGCTGCGATGAAGGCACTGCCAACCTGCTCCAGGGACTCCGCGCGTTTAGGTTCGATATAGGCGCCAGCTACCGGCACAGCTGTTGGCGAGCTCGTACCGACAAAAAATGGACCTCGGTTTCTGATGGGAACCGGAATTCTCAAGCTTCTCACGAGTCAAAAAGCGATCTTTCGTTAAAACGTAACGCCGCGACGCTGAGATGTTCCTCGCGATCCGCCTGGCCAAGATGAAGACCAAAGATCTGGCGGGTTCACTAAAATCCCAATCGCTCGACTTCGCGGGTTGATCAAATTACCACTCTGCAACTGAAGGAGGCACTGCAGTGCCCATGGACGTAGACAAGACAAAGACGCGGGATGCCTTCATCAGTTATTCCCACCTTGATCGCGAAGTCGCGATAAAGATTAAGGACGCGCTCGAAGCTCAACGACTAAAGGTCTGGATCGACGAGGTCGACATTCTCCCGGGAAAGGATTGGATAGCTGAAATCGAAAAAGGCATTGCGATGAGTCGTTCGGTGCTCATTCTGATTTCGGAAAAGTCGAAGGACTCCAAATGGGTCAACAACGAGGCGCACCAGGCTTACCGGTCGGCGGTGAATGGGGAATGCCAGGTGATCCCTGTGTTGCTGGACGGTGTAATACCACCTGGCTTTCTGGGCAACCTGCAAGCCGTTAACTTCAAAGAACTAGCGACATTCGACGCGGCAATAGCGCAGCTGGTTTGGGGCATCACGGGAAACAAAATCACCGCTTCCGCCAAGGCCAATCTAAGGGTGGTGACTGATCCACGGTTCCTGGATTCGTGTTTGTTCATGTGGTGTCTGAGCTCACAACCGCTTCGCAGTCTCGGTTGGAATTGCGACTTGCAGCCGGTGGAGTGGCGATCTGTCCCGGAACGTGTTGCCGGCTCGGCGAATTCAATCGGCTTCTACAACCGGCGTGCACTTCTCACCTATGAGGGCCAACGTCTGTACGATCTTTCCGTGTGGAGTGACCTCTGCATTTACCGTGGCTACGCGTTGCTCGCGCGCGGAAAGGAGGGGCAGAGCGTTCAACTTTCGCTGGCGGATGGGCGACAGATGCTCTGCGATCTCAAGATTCAAGCCAAACAAAAGGGCAGAAAGCCGACCATCATGGCCATGGGGGCCGACTCCGTGTGGATATTGAGAACGCCGCTGACGCCGGAACTGTCGACGGGTGAATTCGAGGTCCAGGAGTTCAACAACCCCGACCTCGGCCTCGACGCGTTCCTGCGCGGCGTCGGCGATCTTTATATCGGCGGACTGCCACAACGGTTGCGCGCAAGAGATAGGGGTTGCATCGAAGTGCTCAGCTCGCAATCGAACGCGTTGCTATTTTCTATAAATTCACTGATCTCATCGAACGATTTAGCCGGAACAGATACCAGGGTGCTCTCTTCGGTGACATCGCTTTGGTATGACACGCTTGCTCGTCTTGAGAGCGACGCCGCATTCCGCGACGAGGTTGCGGAAGCCTGTATCGAGCTCCTCGCTGATCTCAAAATTGAGGGCCATCACCTCACGGTAGACGTGTTTCGCAGTGTCATCGGTGAGGCCTCTGGCAGTTATGAAGCGTTTCCACCGAAGCCCGCCGGGATTGTCGACGAGTTGCTGCAAACGCTTGGTGCTCTCAACGACCAGGCAGCATCCCTGAAGATGAGTCGAGAAGAGATGGCGCTCGTTTTTATTCAGCTTGCCGATATTCTTAACCCCACCCTGCAACAGCGAGACCTGAAACTATAGGCAATCATGGCTGCAACCAACTGCACTGTGCGATACATGCCGGAGTTGGATCCCATGGTGGGGTGGGTGCGGCGCTATCTAGCGACAGTTTCGGATGGAGAGACTCGTCGCCGCACCAATAAAGCGTTGGGCGACTTCTGCCGGAACTACCCGGTGAATTTCCGTGAGGCACTGCTCGCAGGACTGGAGCTCAACGATCTGAAGACAGTCGCGACCGTTGAGACTGGCGCAGAACCAATCCGTCTTGCATTCGGCGACATGTTGGCGCAGCAATCGGCGGCGGCTGTTTTTCTGTTGCGAGATGCTTACCAACTCTTCGCGGATCATCGCGCTCGCACTGGTGGAGGTTTGGCCGCACTCGTTAACCGATCGTTGCTTACCGGAGGCGACGAGAGCCGCTACCTGGTGCTGGTCGGCCTCATTTATCAAGCGCTACTTCGCTCCGACGATTTCAACGGGTTCCGTGCGATTTATTTGGACCTGCTAAAGCGTGTTCTCGAACAAGACCAATACCTGCAGCTGCGTTCGAAGCTGGTGGCAGAATATGTCAAACGACGAGTGCAGGGACGCCCTCTGCTTTGGATCGATGTCGGCGCTCAGTTTACGTTCGTGTTTTTCTGTCTCGGCTCGTTGGAGTTGAACAATCCTGGAGAATGGGACCAGGATGTTTTCACGCTCACCGCGTGGCCATGGATGCAGCAAAGGTTTAGAGGGCGTTATTTCTCAGACAAGAGTGAATTTCTTGAAGTTTGGGAGCGGGAAGCGCGATTGAAGTACGCCGCCGAACGCGAGGACAAGGTTACTGGATTGATGGTTGGGTTCGCCGCCGGCGACGCGCTCGGTGCTCCTGTCGCTGGAGTCGAAGCCGAACAGCTCCGTCGCGTTTTTCCCGGTGGAATTACGATTCCTGCCGCGTATCCTGCACATCCATTATTGGGACACTTGAAGGCCGGACAATACACTGACAACACGCGACTCTTGATGCTCTCCGCTCGATCGCTCATCGCAAACGGCGGTTTTGCGCCGGGCACATACGCTAAAGACATTGCGCAATGGGCGGCCGCAATTCTGCACAATGGCAAGGATGCTCGCTGGCCTGGTCCAACGGCGTTGGAAGCAGGCAAAAAATTGCTCAGCGGCGTCGACTGGCGAAGCTCTGGTTCGTTAACTACAGGGTCGTGCTCATGCGCGTATCGAGTGTTGCCCTTGGGAGTCTGCTATGACGCCATCGATCGTGAGACACAGTTGACTGAATATTCCGACGTCGCAGCTTCGATGACGCATGACTCGGCCGTCAGCCGTGCGTGTGCCCGAGTTGCAGCGTCGCTGGTTGCGGAGTTGCTGCGTTGGTCAACGCCGAAGGAAGCGGTTCGCGTCGTGCTAGAAACTTTGCGGAGCGAGGCAGGAAGCGACGTGTTATTCGAACGCCTTCAGCTCGCCTACGAAATCGCAGAAATCGAAACGGCTGCCACTGCGCGTGCATGTTTCGGCACCAGTTCCCTTGCCGTTGAAACTTTGCCATTAGCCGTGTTTTTCCTGTTGCGTTACGCATCAGACTTCGCGGGCGCGGTGCGCGCCGGCGCTAACAGTTGGCGGGTTGACTCGCCTCTGGCTCGTGAAACGCTGCAAGGTCTCTCGCCGGTCGAGCAGATGATCGTTTGCGAGGGTGGCAATACCGATGGCATTGCAGCATTGACGGGTGCGTTCGTTGGCTGTGCAATCGGCGCCTCGCGTATCCCACAAGAACTCCGCAATGTGGAGGACCGCGATCTTCTCGAACAACTAGCCGTACAGCTCGCACGCCGCGAGAATGGCGTGCCTCGCTGAAACCTGTAAGATTCACGCTCAATGAAAGGGCTAACTATGATGCGATCCGCGCGGATCTTTCTGTGCATTGTCAGCATGCTTGGCGTGTGGGCCATGGCGCAACCAATCTCTTCGCGGCAGCACGCGAACGGCAATCAAGGTGTGCCTGCGCCCAAGCGTATTGTGATAGCGGTAAGCACTCTGTTCGATGGCCAGGGCCACGTGCTTCACAACACGCGCATTGTGATCGATGGCTCGAAGATTGTCCGAATAGATCCGAAGGCCGGGCCTGTGGACTACGACCTAAGAGGCCTGACGGTGTTGCCAGGCTGGATTGATGCGCACGTTCACATTACCTGGAGCTTCGGGGCAAATGGGAAGAATGCCGGCCCTGGCGAAACAACACAGGACGCTGCGTATCGAGCGGCTGAAAACGCCTGGGCCACATTGATGGCTGGCTTCACGACGGTTCAAAGTGTCGGTTCACCAACCGACCTTCCTTTGCGCGATGCGATCGCCAGAGGCGCCCTGCCCGGTCCACGCATTTTGACGGCGGTCGAGCCGCTGGTAGGCCGAGGCGAGCAAACGGGAACGGCGGATGAGATACGCGCGTTCGTGCGTAAACAAAAAGAAGCCGGTGCAGACCTGATTAAGATCTTCGCATCGCAGAGTATTCGCCAGGGTGGCGGCATGACGCTTTCTCAAGCACAACTTGACGCCGCCTGTGATGAAGCGAAGAAGCAGGGCCTGCGCACGCTGGTGCACGCTTACAAAAATGCTGTGCGTGCCGCGACGCTGGCCGGCTGCACACAGATCGAACATGGCACGATGGCCAGTGACGACGATCTGAGATTGATGGCGGCGAAGGG
>JBIOVE010000060.1:0-3017 GCA_044867565.1 Candidatus Udaeobacter sp.
TTCCCTCCTCCTTTAGTAGAGACGCCGCCAATTAGAGTTTTTGTCTAACTCGGATGCCGCCGGCTCGCGAGGCCCGTCATGTTCCAGTTACAGCGGAGAACGTCATCCATCGTTAGAACAACATCTGTTTTCATAGGTTCCTTTCGCGATTCAGATTAGGATCGCCGTAAGCGCTGCGCTCTGCGTCGATTGGCTTTTTCTTTGCAAAAATTGCTTAAGCGAAAAGCGATCAGTTTTCGACCGAACCAACATTCAACGAGGACGCTCTCAGACTACGGTATTGAGAGAAAGTCCCTGCAGTTTTTCCCCGCGCGAGCTAAATTGCGCCATGAGTGTGCAAGTTTACGGATGTAATCATGTCGCGATCGAAGTGGATGACATCAAAAAAGCGGTCGCGTTTTACAAAGACGTTTTCAATCTCGAGAAATTGGACAGCGGCGAGGGCGACGCGTTTTTCAAACTCGGGGAACACCAATTTCTTGCCATCTTCGAGGTGAAAAAACTCCAACCTGGAGGCATGCGGCATTTCGGGATCATGGTGCGCGACGAAGCGCAGTTGGCCGAAGTGCGAAAGAAAATCACCGGGAAGTACAAGTTAAAGCTGGAGCCGCCGTTCCGGTGCGATTTCCACGACCCATGGGGCAACCGCATTCAGGTGGTTGATCTCCACGATGAATCACTGATCTGGCTTTTGCCTTATCGCGAAGTGCAGAAAGCGGGAGTGAGATTTTGAGAGACGCCATGAAAATGCCGCTCAAGCTCGAACGCTGCACGATTCGTCACTGGCGCGCGGACGACGCTGCGTCCTTAGCGAAGAATGCGAACAATCGTAAGATCTGGCTTGGGCTGCGCGATCTGTTTCCGCATCCCTACACGATCAATGACGCGAACAAATTTTTGCAGCGCGCCATGAGCGTGCAGCCCGCCACCAGTTTTTGCGTTGATATCGGCGGAGCAGCCGTCGGCGGAATCGGCATTCGCCTCGGTGAAGATGTTCATCGCTACCGCGCCGAGCTTGGTTATTGGTTGAGCGAAGATTTCTGGGGACACGGCATCACAAGCGAAGCCGTGCCCGCGTTTACCGATTATTGTTTCGCGAATTTTAAGCTGCACCGCATTTACGCGGAGCCTTACGCTAATAATCCCGCTTCGGCTCGCGTTCTGGAAAAGAGCGGTTTTGTTTTAGAAGGACGATTGCGAAAGAACGTGGTTAAAGACGGGCAGGTTCTCGATTCGCTTCTGTACGCGAAGATTCGCTAGCACAGCCGCCTGCTTCCTAGCAGGTCGCGATAGGGACTGTTGAGCTTTGAAGACCCACGGCTCTAAACGAGCTCTCGCTTACCATTGTCGAGAAAGCCGCCATATGCTGTGCCATTCACACGAAGGAGGCGGAGCGCCGCCGCACTCCAAAACGCAAGCGCGTAATATGTAATCGGAAGAACGGCCTCATTTTGGACTGCGGCAGTGTTCTGCTGCTTTGGATACGCCGGTTCCTCACTTTTCTTTGTTTCTCGCTAGAGCTACTTTTTACCGCATGAATAGACTCGACGGCAAAAACATTCTCATCACGGGTGCGTCGCAGGGGCTCGGGCGCGCGATGGCGCTGCGTTTCGCGCATGAAGGCGCCGCCGGCCTCTCGCTCGTGGCACGCCATGCTGATAAATTGAACGCCGTTCGCGATGAAGTTCTCAAAATCGCGCCGAAGATCGATGTCGTTGCCATGGAGGCCGACGTGAGCAAATCGCGTGATATCGAGCGGATCGTCGCGACGACACTCGCGCAATTCAAAGGCGCGCTCGACGTCCTGGTGAACAATGCATCGACTATTGGACCTTCGCCGATGCCCTACCTGCTCGACTATCCGGTGGAAGATTTTCGCGAAGTGCTCGACACGAATTTAATCGGCCCATTCCTGCTGATTAAAAACGCGCTGCCGGCGATGATCGAGCGGGACGGTTCGATTATCAATGTGACAAGCGACGCGGGCCAGGTCGGTTATCCCGGCTGGGGCGCATATGGCATTTCCAAATTTGGCCTAGAAGGTATGTCGCAAACCGGGGCGTCGGAGCTGCAGGAAAGCGGCGTGCGCGTCAACTGGGTCGATCCCGGAAGTATGAACACCGCGATGCATCGCGCCGCGGAACCGGAGGAAGATCCCTCGGAATGGGCGAATCCCGCCGACGTAACCGACGTCTTCGTTTTCCTCGCCTCCGATGAATCAAAAAATGTGACCGGGAAGCGTTTTCAGGCGCAGGAAGATTGGAAAGCGGTTTTGGTGGCGTGAGCGAAGGCCAGTGGAAAGGTGTATCGGGTCTCTGCGCGCAATGTTAAAAAGCTTCGTGGCTTCGCCGCCATTATTTTGGCATCGCCCGCGGAACGGCCGATCCACCCACAAGCGATGACAGGATAAAATGCCGACGCCATTCACATTTGTTTTGCCGCCGGAGCTGAGCGCAAAAGAACCGCCGGAACGTCGCGGCATCCGGCGTGACCAGGTGCGACTCCTGGTCATTAATCGCGCGACCGGCCGCATCGCGCACACCCGCTTCGATAAGATCGATAATTACCTCCGTGCGGGCGACCTGCTCGTTTTTAATTCGAGCCGCACGCTGCCGGCGTCGTTGCGCGGTTGCGAATGCAGCGCGGCGCATGGCCCGTGCATGGAAGTGCGTCTGGCAGAACGTTTACCCGACGGCTCATGGCTCGCGCTTCTTCTTTGCGAACAGGGCGATCCTTTCGGCTGCGGTTTGCGCGCCGGTATGCAGCTTGAATTCGCGGAAGGACTGGCCGCGGCGGTGCTGAAGCGCGATGCAAATATCCCCCGGCTCTGGAAATTGCGCTTCTCGACTTCCGGCACCGAACTTGTCGATCTGATCTACCGGCTGGGAAGACCGATCCGTTACGAGTACATCTCGGCGCCTTGGGACCTCGATTACTATCAAACCGTTTACGCGACTGAGCCCGGCTCGGCCGAAATGCCGTCGGCCGGGCGCGCATTTACGTGGAAATTGCTGCTC
>JBIOVE010000061.1:0-4912 GCA_044867565.1 Candidatus Udaeobacter sp.
GATTTTTCTGCCGATTAAGCACTTTAGTGCGATCGATTCCGATTCGACGCAAGAGATCGGCGAAACGCGGATCGGAACGAAGCGCTCGATACTCGCCTTCGGGCGTGATCTCGAACGCCCAGGAAAAAACCAGCGCGATCGGGAACCCAACAACAAGAATGAGGATGACAATTTGCATCGCCCATTGCGGCGCATTGAACGCGGGAAGGAAAATCGATGCCGCCTGAATGACGAGCCACGCAATGACCGCGTAGGCGACGGCGACTTTGTAAACGTTGCGTCGCTTCAGTTCGACAAAGAAATTTTTAAGATTCACAGCTGGGTCTATCCACAAACTTCGCAGACTGCGGACATTACTACAGAAGATGAAAAGACCGCGAGTCTGAACTGGCGTTCCTCTCGCATGCTTTCGAGTTCGCAATCTCGATGTTAGATTGATGGATGCCGTTTCAGCTCGAATCGAACTACAAACCGCGCGGCGATCAGGGCCAGGCGATTGCGAAGCTGCTCAAGTCGGTCGAGGCCGGCAATCGGCATCAGACGCTGCTCGGCGTAACCGGTTCAGGCAAAACGTTCACGATCGCGAACGTGATCCGGGAACTCGATCGGCCCACCCTTGTTATCTCACACAACAAAACATTAGCGGCGCAACTTTACTCCGAGTTCAAGCAGTTCTTCCCGCAAAACGCGGTCGAATATTTTGTCAGCTACTTCGATTACTATCAGCCCGAAGCCTATATCCCCCGCTCCGACACTTACATCGAGAAGGATTCGTCGATCAACGAAGAGATCGAGCGATTGCGGCTTTCCGCCACCAGCGCGCTGCTTTCACGCCGGGACACCATCGTGGTCGCAAGCGTCTCTTGCATCTATGGCGTCACCTCACCGGAAGATTATTTGCAAATGCTGCTGACCGTGAAGCGGGGACAACACATCAGCCGCGAAGCCGTGCTCGGTCGTTTGATCGACATGTTATACGAGCGCAACGACATCAATTTCTCGCGCGGCAGGTTTCGTGTGCGCGGCGATGTTGTCGAAATCTATCCCGCCACGGCGGATGAAGAAGGAGTTCGGATCGAGTTCTTCGGGGATGAAATTGACGCGATCACCCGGTTTGATCCTTTAACCGGTCACGCGCGCGAATCGCTAAGCGTAATGACGTTTTATCCGGCGAAACAATTCGTGACTCCGGCAGACAAATTGAATCGGGCGCTGCGTTCCATTCGCGAAGAGCTTGAAGCGCGCATTGTCGATCTTGAAGCAAAAGGAAAGCTGCTCGAAGCGCAGCGGCTGAAAATGCGCACGGAGTACGATCTCGAAATGTTGCAGGAGATGGGCTTCTGCAACGGCATCGAGAATTATTCGCGCCATTTGTCTGGCCGCCCACCAGGTTCAAAACCGTACACAATCATCGATTTCTTCCCGAAAGATTATCTTGTAGTGATTGATGAATCGCACGCCACCATTCCGCAGCTCGGTGGCATGTACGAAGGTGATCGCTCGCGCAAAACGGTGCTGGTGGATTACGGATTCCGTTTGCCAAGCGCACTGGATAATCGGCCGCTCAATTTCGATGAATTCATGAAGCTGACGAACCAGCTCATTTACGTGAGCGCTACACCAGCGGAATTTGAAATTCAAAACAGCGTCGTCGGAAATAAGAGTTACATGCCACATAAGCGACAGCGGATTGGGGTAGACGAACCCATCCCGTTTGTGCTGCCGGGTCAAAAGCATCAAACATCCAATATCGGACGTCGAACATCCGATTCAGTGGGCGAGATTTCCCGCACCGATGAGCCGCCGGAAAAATTCGATGTGCACACTCCAGGTGCGCCACTCGTGGTCGAACAAATCATTCGGCCCACGGGACTGCTTGATCCAAAAATCACCCTTAAACCACTGAAGCATCAAATCGATGACACGATCGAGCTCTGCCGTCAGCGCGTGGAAAAGAATGAGCGAGTTCTGGTGACAACGCTGACCAAGCGAACGGCCGAAGATTTGGCCGATTATCTGCGCGATGTCGGATTGAAGGTGCGCTATCTCCACAGCGATATCGACACGATCGAGCGGGTCGAAATTTTGCGCGGCCTGCGCGCGGCCGATTTCGACATTCTGGTGGGCATCAATTTGTTGCGGGAAGGGCTCGATCTTCCCGAAGTTTCGCTAGTCTGCATTCTCGACGCGGACAAGGAAGGATTTTTGCGGAGCCAAACTTCACTCATCCAAACCGCGGGTCGCGCGGCACGGCATGTGAATGGCGAAGTAGTTCTCTTCGCCGACACGGTTACGCAAAGCATGCAGGCGCTTATGTCGATCTCGGACTACCGCCGGACGAAGCAAATGGAATACAACAAAAAACACGGTATCACCCCGCAAACTGTCCGGCGTGCCGTGCAGGAAAGTTTGCATACAATTCTCCGCGGACGCGAGATTGCCGCGTCGGTCATTCAAGAGGCCGGCGGCGATTTCAATCTCACCGAACTGCTGCGCGAACTCGAAGACGAGATGCAGCATGCCTCGGCGAATCTGGAATTCGAGCGCGCCGCGCTGTTGCGGGACCAAATCATGGAAGTGAAAAGCGGCGCGGGAATCACGAAGATCGAGCCGAAACGAAGGCCGGTGAAATACTCGCGCAACGCAGGACGCCGCCGCTCGCGTGTATAGGTAGAATGCGTTGTCCTCAACGCGTTGTTAATTCAGGCGGCAAAGCCGCAATTATTTAACATCGTCTTCGGAGAAGCCGATCCACCTTGTCGAGTTCTGTCGTGCGTGCGAAAACATTTCGATGCCAAAAGCGAAAACGAAAGCGGCAAGCGCCAACATTTACGCGGTCGTCGGGTCGGATGAAGCGGAAGTGAAACGTGTCGCTGCTGAGCTCGCAGCGGAACTGACTCCGGCAGACGCAGGAGATTTCGGATTGGAAGCCATCGATGGCGTGGCCGAAAACATCGATCAAGCAGCGGAGCGCATAAGATCGGCAATAGAGGCGCTGCAAACGTTGCCTTTCTTCGGAAGCACAAAAGTCGTTTGGCTGAAGAACGCGAATTTTCTCGGCGACAACCAGATCAGCCGCGCCACGGGCGTTCAATCCGCGCTCACGGAATTATCAGACTTGATCGAGAGCGGCCTCGGCTGTGACGTCATTTTCTTGATCAGCGCCACTGACGTGGACAAGCGGCGCTCGTTTTACAAGTCGCTGGTCAAACGGGCGGAGATCCAGATTTTCGATCGGCTCGATTCCAGCCGGAGCGGCTGGGAAGAGGAAGCAACCGAAATCGTTCGAGGCCGCGTAAAGAAAAGAAAACTGCAATTCGATGAGGATGCGCTCGATCTGTTCGTTCTGCTTACCGGCGGCGATACGCGCCAGATCGAGAACGAACTGGAGAAGATCGACATCTTCCTCGGCAAAGACCGAGCAGTACAGGTCGATCTTGTCCGGGAGCTGGTACCCCTTTCGCGCGCGGGCGTCATTTTCGAGTTGAGCAATGCGCTGGCGACACGCGATCTCGAGCTCGCCCTTACGCTTGTGCGACGATTATTGGATCAAGGCGAAAGCGCTATTGGCATTTTACTAGTCGCGATCCTGCCAACGATCCGCAATCTGTTACTCGCGAAAGATTTGATGGAACGTCATCGTCTCGCGCGCCCGCATTCGCCCTTCCAATTTATCTCAGCCATCAACCGTTTGCCCGCTCAGGCAACAGACCATTTGCCGCGCAAGAAAGACGGCTCGATCAATGCCTATGCGCTGGGGATCGCCGCGCAACACGGGCATCGGTTTGAGACCAAACAATTGATTGCAGCCATGCAAGCATGTCTCGAGGCGAATCTTCAGCTCGTTACCACGCAACTCGACCATGAGTTGGTTTTAACCGAGGTCGTCGTGAAATTGCTCGGAAAGTGATTCTGTAGCGGCCGCCCTGCTTAGGCACGCCGAAGCTTAGCGAAGGCGGCTGGGCGGCGTGGCGCGCGGCTGATTAACGCGTCAGCGCCGACGCTTCGCACCCGCCTTCGTCGTGCTACGGCGTGGCAGGCAGCGAAGCGGCTACAGCGGATTAAGCGCCGCTGCCTTCCACTTGTTTGCGCGCAATCGGGCCGATATATGGAATGTCCCAGCGAACGCCCGTGAACGCTTTGACTATGGTAATGAGCATGATCACCAGAAACGCCAGATGGGTAAGCGCGGCAATGATTGCCCAGAAAAATACCAGAATGCCCCCGATGCCTGGGATTGCGCCGAAGACGGCATGCACCACGGTTGAGACAATGTTAAAAAGAAGCCATGCGCAGCCAAAGATGATCGATTGCATGGCGTAAAAACGGACAAAGTTGTCGCGTTTTTCGAGAATGTAAAAGATGATGCCGCCGATCAATGGAATGCAGGCGATAGCCGCCGCCAGGTTCGAAGGCAAACCAGTCGAGGGGGATGTCGCGCTCGTTTCGGGTTCTGGACTGGGCGGAGTCGGTGGTGGTTGGCTCGGTTCAGTTGGGTCGGGCATGATCTACATACACAAACTGCCAACCAGCTTGTCAAGCAATTCCGCCACAGGACGGATTCGTCCGCAGGCGAACTTGCGCTGCTCTTTTTCGCTTTCGGTCTATGCTCGAAAGCAATATGCTGGCACTTTTAACCGAACAATTGAATGGCTAAAAAACTTTTGCGCGCTTTCACGTTAATCGAATTGCTGGTGGTCATCGCAGTAATCGCGATCCTCGCCACAATCGCATATCCGGTTTACACCGGCGTGCAAGAGCGCGCAAAAGTGACAAAGGATATGAACAACCTGCGTCAGATCGGAGTCGCGACGCAGACCTACATGAATGACAATGATGGCACCGTGTTTTCGACTACGGGGTCATGGATGACACAGCCCAATCCAAAATACGTCACTTCATGGGGCATTAT
>JBIOVE010000062.1:0-8481 GCA_044867565.1 Candidatus Udaeobacter sp.
GCTCTTCGCCGGTGGACGCGACATCGTCGGCGATACAAGCGCGATGGCTTACATCGGGTTGCAGCTTTTGACAAAGTGAACGCGAAACCATCACGTCGATTTCCGTCGCCCGAAATTGAACCATCACCGGCGAAGGAGAAACAACCCTGCGATCGCAAGCGTGACACCCAAGAGGCGCTGCCACGAAGGCGGTTCGTGAAAAAACAAAATCCCTGCAATGGCCATGATCGCGGCGCCACCGGCGAGAATGGCGGGAACAGAAGAGAGCGGCCCGCCCTTCTGAAAAAGAAGAAAAAACGCAATTGTGCCCGCGCCGACGCAAATGCCCGTAAGGAGCGAGTAATTGAATCCCGGCATGCTGAATTTCTGGTTCCAGCGCCCACTCAGCGAAAGGAACGCGAGATAGATTAGGATCGACAAGGCGGCGCTGGCTTCCACTACGAATCCACCAAGGCCGTCGCCGATGCGTTCGGCGGCGAGGCGGGTAAAGATTTGGTGCGCGCCGTAAAGAACCGCTGCGGCAACTGCATACCAAAACCACGGAGCCATGCCGCGAGATTAATTCCGTAAACGTGCAATGCTCAATCGAAAAGACACCTGTCAGAGGCCGCTAAATTAACGCGACCCCGAAGGCTTTCGGGGTTGGGCTATTGTCAAAGGCGACTCAAATTTCTATTCTAATCGACGATATCCGCGTAATCCGCGGCTCTGAAAGTTATGTCCGTTTTACTCTTTCGTATCGCAGCGGCGCTTTGTTTCCTGGCGGTGGCGCTGGGGGCGTTTGGGGCCCACAGCTTAAAATCGACCCTCGAAATGCACGGGATGATGGATGTTTGGAACAAGGCTGTGCTTTATCATTTCTTTCACGCGATCGCGCTTTTCGTGCTTGCGCTTTATGGCACCGCCAATCGCGGCGCATGGTGGCTGATCTTTGCCGGCATTTTTCTTTTCAGTGGCAGTTCGTATATAATCGCGCTGATCCCGCAGATGCGGGACTGGCTTGCTCCCATCACCCCGCTCGGCGGCCTCTGTTTCCTAGCCGGCTGGGCGTGGTTGATTATCGCGCCGACGCGATTGTAACGGCACTCATGTTGCGCAGATGGATCGACCGCTCCGCCGGGCGATTTTAAACAAATGCCCCGAAAGCTTTCGGGGCCCATTTTAGCATCGAGCAAGAGACTGCTCGATCCACCTTGCACTTTCTGCGCGTGATACCGAGCTACTCGATCTGCGAGAGGACTTGTTTGAGGAAGTTCCTTTCTGATATACTCGGAGCCTGATGTTTAACGCGTTATCCGAAGTAGAGCGGGATGCGATCACGGCGATCGTGTTCATCGGGACCTTTTTTGTCGCGCTCACCGTGGGCCGCTTTTTGAAACGCCGCGCGGGCGTCCGGCTTGGCCTGCTGTTTCGGCTTTTCTGTCTGACGCTGGCGTTCTATGCCGCCATCACCGTTTACGGAGTCCATGCGTCTTGGCGAAATCATGTTGGCGCAGCGGCGATCCTATTGAGCACGGCGCTCGTAGTCGCGCTGGTAAATCGCTACGTTTGGGATCTTTATTTCGAAAAGAAACGGCAGACACCGATTCCACATTTTCTCCGCGAGGTCGTTGGCGGCCTCATTTTTCTGATCGCGCTTCTTTTTGTCCTAAGCGCTGGCTATCACGCCGAAGCGCAATTAAAGGGCGTGCTCGCCGGCTCCGGAGTGGTTGCAATCATCTTGGGATTCGCCGGGCAGAGTTTTTTTGCCGGAATTATCGCCGGCATATCGATTCAACTTAATCGGCCCTACAAAGTGGGCGACTGGTTGCAAGTAGGCGAACGCTTTGCCGAAGTGATGGAGATTAACTGGCGCTCGACGCGGCTGCGCACGAATGACGCCATTTATCTCGACATCCCTAACAACGAGATGGTCAGCCACGCCATCGTCAATCTTCACTATCCGACGGAAGTCCATGCGATGCGGCTTCGGGTTGGAGTTGAGTATAAGAATCCACCCAACCGCGTGAAGGACGCGCTTTTCCGAGCGGCCTCCGCGGCTGATGGAGTTCTGGCCGAGCCAAAGGTAAAAATTTACCTCGTAGATTTCGCCGATTTTGCCATGATCTACGAGATCAAGTTCTACATGGGCAATCATTCCAGAATGAACGATATCTACGACGCCATTCGCACCAACGTCTGGTACGAACTGAAGCGGCAACGCATTACAATCCCCTTCCCGATTCGCACCTTGCAGGTGGAACGCAGAGCGGCGCGGCCAGTGCAGGAGGAGCATGACGAAGCGCGAGCGATCTTGCGCGACGAGGGGCTATTCGAATGTTTGTCCGATGCCCAAATCGATAGCCTTGTGCAGCAATCGCGCGTCAACCATTTCGGACGCGGCGAGCGCGTGATCCAGGAAGGCGCTGAGGGCGACTCCATGTTTGTCTTGCTGCGAGGGGCCGCGCAGGTTTCGGTCTCGAAAAACGGTAGTTCAATTCCCGTGGCCACGTTGAACGCCGGCGATTGTTTCGGTGAGATGTCCCTTCTTACTGGCGAACGCCGGGCGGCGACGGTGCGGGCGGAAACCGATTGTCACGTCATGGAGATCAGCAAGCCGGTAATGGCCGAGGTCCTCCGCGATGCGCCCGATTGTCTCGAGCGGCTGAGCGAATTGCTGGCCAAACGCAAACTGGAAAATGAAGGCGTCCTGAAAGAAGCAGCCTCGCTAGCGCAAAATGAAAGCAAGGAGCGCGAGTACACGGCCACCTTTCTGCGGCGTTTGCGAACTTTTTTCGAGTTGTAGCGACGAGGTTAAGCTTGGTCGCAGAAACATGTTGTAGGGCAGGCGCTCCGCCTGCCAGGTCTGACTCGTGGGCCATCCGCCGCGAATACCTGTTTGGCTACCATGGGAACAATCCGTGATTTATTTTGTCACGATCTGTGTTGCGAATCGCCAACCCGTCTTGGCAAACGAAGCCGCCTTTAATGCCCTAAAAGCTGCAATCACGAGGCTCAAATACTGGAGGGTTCTCGCTGCGATGCTGATGCCAGATCACTTACATGTGTTCGTCGCGCCGATGCAAGATCGGAATTCGAAGCTTGGAAATTTTTCGGAAGCATTGAAATGCTGGGTGCGTCAAGAACTAAACGCATCATGAATTGGCAACCGGGCTGTTTCGATCGTCTGCTGCGCTCCGATGAGTCGCTGCACGACAAATGGCTCTACGTCCAGGAAAATCCCGTCCGAGCCGGGTTGGTCAAACACTCGAGAGATCGGCCCTACCAAATCGGCCTCGACAATATCTGATTTTGGGCGATCGCGCCGGTTGCCAGTTCTCCCTGGGCAAGCGCAGCGCTTGCCCTACAATGGCTGCTTGACTGAAAGTTGAAGTCACATTGCCAGTCTCGCGCAGTCCCAAATAACCGATTGCGACTGAGTGAAAACCCACTAGAGTCGCCAGCTTCCAGCCGGAACACTCATGAGCATTTTATTTGGCCTAACTATTCTCAATTCAGGTGTGCCGTTGTCGATGTTATGTGCCGTCATCGGACTGGTGTTCGCAGCTTTCCTGATCATCACGGTCATTCGTCGCTCACCCGGCAACGAAAGAATGCGACAGATCTCGGCCGCCGTGCAGGAAGGCGCAAAAGCGTATCTTCACCGGCAGGTCGTGACTACCAGCGCGATCGCGGTTGTTATCTTTCTTTTGCTCTTCTTTTTTAAAGATCATCCGACGGCGATCGGATTTGTGATCGGCGCGTTTTGCTCGATGGCGGCCGGTTACATCGGCATGCACATTGCCGTGCTCGCAAACGTTCGCACGACTCAGGCCGCAAGCGTGACGCGCACTGCGGCGCTGCGCACCGCTTTCAATGGAGGAGCCGTGACGGGCTTGCTGGTGGTCGGGCTGGCTTTGCTCGCAGTATCGATCTTTTACACAATCGCGGGAAAGATTGTCGGACATGATGTGGCAGTGCGAAGTCTTGTTGGTCTGGCGCTTGGCGGTAGTTTGATCAGTGTCTTCGCTCGACTCGGTGGGGGCATCTACACAAAGGCCGCCGACGTCGGCGCTGATCTGGTTGGTAAAATCGAGAAAGGACTCGAGGAAGATGATCCGCGAAATCCGGCGACGATAGCAGACAACGTGGGCGATAACGTCGGTGACTGCGCCGGCATGGCGGCTGATGTTTTTGAGACTTATGCTGTGAGCTTGATCGGCGCCATTCTGGTTGGCGCCCTGACATTGGCGGCGGATCCCGCGGCCATTATTTATCCGTTTGTGCTCGGCGGTATTTCTGTGCTCGGCGCGATCTGCGGAGTTTTTTTTGTCAATGTTGCTCCTGGTAAGCCTGCGCCTGTGCTGATGGGCGCGGTGATCACAAACGCTTTCGTCTCCGCGGTCTTGTTCTGGCCGGCCACGCACTACTTGTTTCCAGCAGGCATAACCGTCAGCGGCGTATTGCGAACCCCCACTCAACTTTATTTCGCTTCGGTCATCGGTCTGGTGATGACAGCGGTCGTAGTGGCGATCACAAACTATTACACTGCGATGCGGTATCGGCCGGTGCAGAAAATTGCGCATGCCTCCGAAACCGGCCATGCCACCAACATCATTGCCGGCCTGGCGGTCGGCCAGCATGCCACGGCCTTGCCGGTTGGCTTTATCGGAATCGCCATCCTGCTGAGTTTTCATTTCGCCGGTCTCTACGGAATCGCGATTGCGGTGATGTCGATGTTATCGATGGCCGGCATCATCATCTCACTCGACTCGTTCGGTCCGATTACTGACAATGCCGGGGGCGTTGCAGTAATGGCCAAGTTGCCGAAAGAGATTCGCGGCATCACGGATGAGCTTGATGCGGTCGGGAACACCATGAAAGCCGTGACGAAAGGCTATGCCATCGCCTCTGCCGGACTGGCAGCGCTGGTTTTGTTTGGTTCGTACGTCGAAGAATTGCGCGATCACGTCACGGCACGCGGCGAAGTATTTTCGTTTCAGTTTTCGCTTACTGAACCAAAAGTGATCATTGGGCTTTTTATTGGCGGTCTGCTGCCTTTTATTTTCACCGCGTTTAGCATGGACGCCGTGGGCAAAGCGGCTGGTGCGGTTGTGCGCGAGGTGCGACGGCAACTCAAAGCGAGGCCGGGAATTTTGACAGGACAAGACACCCCTGACTACGGCACCTGCGTGGATATCGTGACGAAGGCGGCGTTGCGCGAGATGATCATTCCGGCGCTCCTGCCGCTAATCTTTGTGGTCGCCGTCGCCATGATCAAGCCGCTCGGCCCAGTCGTGCTAGGCGGAATGCTTGTAGGCACAATCGTGACCGGATTGTTCATTGCCATCGCCATGACTTCCGGCGGGGGCGCCTGGGACAATGCAAAAAAGTTCATCGAGGAAGGAAATCTCGGCGGCAAAGGCTCGTTCGCGCACGCGGCGGCTGTAACCGGCGACACCGTAGGCGATCCCTACAAAGACACGGCCGGCCCTGCGATCAACCCGATGATTAAGGTCGTAAACATCGTCGCGATCTTAATCATTCCGATCTTCTTTTAACGATATTGCAAAAGTCCGATTACCCGCACGCCAACCCTCTCCCATGCCCACTCTCTTTCCCTCATCTTTAATTCTTCTCCCCGAGGGAGAAGATGGGAGGGCGTTTCCTTCCCGGTGTGTGAGAGGCGGTTCCTTCTCCCGTTGGGAGAAGGCTAGGATGAGGGACCCCACCAAAATGGAATCATATCGTTGCGTTCGCTTTTGAAGCCGCTTCGTAAGAAAGGTCCCGCAACTGTGTCGCAGAAACCGGCACTTTGGTTTCAAGCTTGATTTAAACAAAGCCGCCAACCAGTTTGCTTGGAATGCCTCGTGTCTTAATCATCGAAGACGACGCTGAAAGCCGCCGGGTAATCTCCGATCTTTTCAGACGCGAAGATTGGAAGGTCTTGGAAGCAAATGACGGTGATGCGGGTCTGGAGTTGGCGCTACGCGATCGGCCGGAGCTTATCCTCTGCGATTTATTAATGCCCAAATTGAATGGCTTTCAGGTGTGCCGCACTATTCGCGAGCAATTGCAACCAACGAAGATCATCGTCGTTTCGGGTCGCGACTATAGAGTCGATCGAACCAGCGCCCTCCAGGCTGGCGCGGACGAATATCTGCTTAAGCCGATCACATGGGAACTGCTATCGAGCGCGATTGAACGGCTTTTGCCTGAGATCCCGCGCCGTCCCAAACCAAAACCGGCGGCGCAACGTGAGTCGGTTCCTGCCCGAATAAGATTCTGGGGCGTTCGCGGCTCAATTCCGGTCCCGGGAAAGAGCACGGTCCGTTATGGCGGAAACACGAGTTGCGTGGAAGTGCGGGCCGATGGCGAGATCATCATTCTCGATGCTGGCACCGGGATTCGCCTGCTCGGTCTCGCTTTGGACAACGAATTCGGCCCTCGCTCGATGAAGCTGACTCTTTTGATCTCGCACACGCACTGGGACCACATCCAGGGACTCCCTTTTTTTTCTCCGGCGTACAATCAGAAAAACCTCATCCGTGTTCTGGGTTACGAAGGAGCGCGCGCTGGTTTGGCAAAGATCCTGGCCAGCCAAATGGAGACGCCGTTTTTTCCGGTCAGTTTGCGTGAACTCCCGAGCCACCTCGCCATTGAGGAGCTAAAAGAGGCGGAGTTTCAAATCGGGAGGGTCGAGGTGCATTCCAAGTTTGCGAATCATCCAGGGATTTGCGCCGGTTACCGCCTCTCCACAAGCTCGGGGTCGATTGCTTACTTTCCCGACAATGAGCCCTACGAAACGCTCAAGGTGCACCTGGCGTCGCGCGATGGAATCAGCGAGGAAGAAGCGCGCGATTTCGCCACAGCCGAGCGCACGAAGATGGTTGAGTTTCTTCAAGGCTGCGACGCAGCGATCATGGATACGCAATATACCGACGACGAATATGCGCAGCACGTCGGTTGGGGTCATAGCTCGCTCAGCAGCGTGGTTTCGCTCGGGCTCGATGCAAATGTAGGCAAGCTCCTGCTTTTTCATCACGATCCGAGTCATGACGATGAGATGATCGATAAAATGGTGGAACACGCCCGCGCGTTGGTGGCAAAAAGCGGGAAGACTTTGGAAGTGGAAGGGGCCCGAGAAGGGGCCCAGATCCTGCTCGGCGCAAAAACGCCAGCCGCTTAAGTCACATGCGAGCGCAACGGCCCGCTGCTTCCATCTGTCCTGTAGCCACGGCTCTGTGAGCCGTCCAGCATTTTGGAACGTGCGCTTGTGTCCCCTCGACCGGCCACAGGCCGGTGGCTACAACTTCAAATCGCGCGCGCGAATGCGACCGCCCTCGACTTGCAGCCCGTCAAATCGGTTTTAATTTTCTCGCTCCTTGCCTCGTGGTGTAACGGTAGCACCGGAGATTCTGGATCTCCTTGTCTAGGTTCGAATCCTAGCGAGGCAGCCACGTAAAAGACCTCGCGGTCTCACGTGGCAATACCAGCGTCCACAACCATCAAAATCGCGTGAGGCGAAGCCTTTTACGCGGTTCGAATCCTAGCGAGGCAGTCACGTAAAAGATCTTGCGGTCTCACGTGGCTAGGGCCCCGCGTGGGGCGAAAGCCCTTTACGCGGCTCGGCGCCCGTTCAATCGGCGTTTGTCCCGATTCCCCGGTGGACTTGGCCGCGAATCTCGCCTCCACCGAAGTTCGCCGTGTGCATGTTGGCATAGGACAACCCCGCACGCACCGCCTCGAAGGCGGAGTCGAGATCGCCTACGGCAATGCCCTGGGCTGTGGGTCCCGTAACATTTGCAGCAATAATCGTCCCGGTGATCGTTCCCGATGTCGTCGCTGGACAAGCTGGCTGGCCGCCGCCGCCGCACAGGAATATCATGACACCACCCGCGACCTTGGTCGGTGCAAAGTGCAGGTGGGCCACCGCCAGGGGCGATGATAGATCGGAGAACGATAGCGAGAACGTGATGTTGCCATCCGCGTTCTGCATGAGGAACTCACCCGAGCCGGCGGTATTAATCGGGGGTACTTCATTCACCCCGGCCAGATTTGCGGAAAAAAGCTCCGTAGCCGAGTGCGCCTCGGGTACCGCGAGGAGACTCGCGGCCAGTGTGGTTATTATCCAAATGCCGATACTTTTAGTTTTCATGATGTGCTCCTGCCTAAGGTTACGTCCAGCCCGGCGCCACCCAGGTGTGACCGCAAAGCCACATTCTTAATTACGAATAGGAATCAAATGCCGCGCGTATCGAGCGATCGTTTTTTTCGAAAGAAACCTTGCAGAATCGCTGCGCATTCATCCTGCAAGACGCCGGGAGTGATCTCGCATCGATGATTCAAAGAGGGCAGTTGTAGAAGGTTGATCACGCTTCCTGCGGCCCCGGCAGCTAGATCTGCGCAGCCGAAAATTACGCGCCTGACTCGTGTGTGCACGAGCGCGCCCGCGCACATCGCGCACGGTTCCTTGGTCACGTAAAGTTCGCAATCAGTCAG
>JBIOVE010000063.1:0-18407 GCA_044867565.1 Candidatus Udaeobacter sp.
TGCGACGACAAGACCGTTGCGAACGCGCTGACCTTTGCGGCCGCCCGCGCTGCCGCGAGCACCTTCCTTGATCGCTTCGAGCAGTTGCGGACGCGACGCCTGCAACGCCGGGAACAATCCAAACAAAACAGCCGACCCAAGCCCGAGCGTGACGGTGAAAGTGAAGACGCGCCAGTCGAAATCGAAGTGCAGCCAGTACGGCAGCTCGACAGGGATTGTCGCCGTCATCAGATCGACGCCCCAAAACGCGAACATCAGCCCGACCGCGCTGCCGATTGCTCCGAGCACCAGACTTTCCGCCAATAATTGGCGAATGATTGCGCCGCGTCCGGCGCCAAGCGCAATGCGCACCGCGATCTCCCGATCGCGCGACGCGGCGCGTGCAAGCAGCAGGTTCGCCACGTTCGCACACGCGATCAGATGAAGGAACAACACCGCTCCCATCAGCAGGATCGTGAGCGTCTTCGCGTTCGCGACCGTTTCCTCGCGAAAGTTGCGGACGTAAGCCGAGCAGCCGGCATTACTCTGCGGGTGATCCGCGGCGATTCGCGTCGCGCTTGCTTCAAGCTCAGCGCGCGCCTGGTCGATCGTCACGCCAGGTTTCATGCGCGCGAAGCAATTAAAATTGAAATTGCCGCGCGGATCCTCTTTCTCCGTCGTCTTCAGCGGCATCCAGAGGTCGGACGTTTCCGGAAAACGCCAGCCGTTGGGCATCACGCCGATGATTGTCGCACGCTTACCGTTCACGGTTACAACGCGGCCGGCCACGCCCGGATCAGAGGCAAAATGACTCTTCCAAACGTTGTAAGCGAGAAGGACAACGGGCTCTGTATTCGCCTGATCTTCGTCCGCCCGAAAATTGCGGCCGAGGATCGGTTGCACACCTAGAATCGTGAAGGCGTCTGCCGAAACGAACGCGCCGAGATAACGCTCCGGCTTGTCGCCGTCGCTCAGGATCATCGTAGTCGCATTCGAAATGCCGAGTCCCTCGATCGTCTTCGTCGCGTCGCGTTTGAAATCCAGGTAATCCGGATACGCGACGCCGTTCGCCTCTTTCGACAGCTTCGGGAAATACTCGCTGACGAATACGACTTGTTTCTGTTCTTTGATGTACGGCCACGGTTTGAGCAGCAGCGCATTGATCGCCGAAAAGGTCGTCGTTGATGCGCCGATCCCGAGCGCGAGCGCGAGGACCGTCACGGTCGCAAAGGCCGGCGCTTTAGCCAACATTCGCAACGCGAGTCGCAAGTCCGCGAGCATGTGCGATCCTCGACTCCTCTAAGCCGCGATCCGATCTTCGATGACCCGGCCATCAAATAAATGCACGGTGCGATCGGCGTGTTGCGCGAAACGCTCATCGTGCGTGACCATGCAGATCGTCGCCCCAACGGCGTGCAACTCTTTGAGCAGCTCCATCACTGCTTCACCATTTCGCGAATCGAGATTTCCTGTCGGCTCGTCCGCGAGCAAGATCGCCGGCCTGCCGGCAAGAGCGCGCGCGACGGCCACTCGCTGCTGTTGGCCACCCGAGAGCTGGCTTGGCAAGTGCCTTGCACGGTGCCCCATGCCGACGCGCTCCAAGGCCTCCGTCACAAATGATTTGCGCTCACTAGCCGCCATTCCTCGATACGTGAGCGGCAATTCGACATTCTCAAAGACGGTAAGATCGCCGATTAGATTAAAGCTTTGGAAAATAAAACCGATCTCGCGATTGCGAATTCGTGCGCGGTCGGCAAACGAAAGATTAGCAACTTCGTTTCCTTTTAAGGAGTAGCTGCCGTCGGAAGGAGTATCGAGCAGGCCGAGGATGGACAGCAAGGTCGTTTTGCCGCAGCCGGATGGTCCGGCTATGGAAACATATTCGCCGGTGCGAATATCGAGATGGATCCCGGAGAGCGCATGGGTCTCCACTTCGTCGGTAAGGAAAACCTTCCTTACGCCATTCAATCGTATCAAGGGAGTCGAGCCGTTTTCGCCAGGAGTTCGAGATGATGTGTGAGGATTAAGTGAGGTTGTTGTCATGTTCGGATTGCTGATTTCTGATTGCTGATTTTGGATTTGCCGATTGCTAATTTGGCCGAGCGGTTCGCTGTTTGGGGAGCACAGGCTGCCAGCCTGTTCTGTCTGGCTGCCAGCCAGACAGCAAGGTGGGGCGTGGCGCGGAAGAAAAGTTAACACGCAAAGCACTGCGGGCGTCGCACGATGTTCGCGGCAAGCTGCCGCGAACTGCAGGCTGGCAGCCTGCGCTCCCCAGCCTCCAGCGTTTCGTTCTCTCCTTAAGTTCTTGCGCGTTCATTTTGGAAAATCAGCAATCAGCATTCAGAAATCAGAAATCAGCAAATTAGTTGAGTCGAATGCGTTCGTGCGCGTCCCACGCGCTGGTGTCGGAGAGAATCACCTGATCTCCCGGTTGAAGGCCGTCTAAGATCTCGATGGTGTTGACGGAGCTTTTGCCCAGTTTTACCGGCGTGCGCACAGCTTCGGAGCTGCCTCCGACGAGTTTGAACATTCCAACGGTATTGTTCTCCTGGCCAAAGGCTGGACGGCCGACGTAGATGACGTCATTGAGGCGTTCGAGCTCGATAGTTCCATCAACGCTCAGATCAGGCCGCGCACCTTTTGGCAACTCTTCATCAAACGCAATATCGACAGTCACCGTGCCCTGTTCGACCGCGGGATCCACGCGCGTGACGTGGCCTTTGACGACGCCATTGCGCGTGTCGATGGTTGCCTGTTGGTTGGGCTGAATATCTTTCGCCTGTGTCTCAGCGATCTTGACCTGCGCCTTGAGCTTCGATGGATCAGCGACACGCGCAAGGTTATCGCCTATTTTGACGCGCTGACCGATCTGCACCGGTAGCTGCTGCAAAACTCCGGACATCCCGGCGCGGACGTGGAGCGCCTCAACCTGGTCCATTTTTAACTTTGCGAGCTGGTTCGCTTGATCGACTGCCGCTTGTTTCGACGCCAGCTGCGGCTCAATCGAATCGCGCGAAAACGCGAGTCGCTTTTGCTCGATCTCGTCGGTTTTCGCGAGCTCCTCTTCCTTAATCTTCGAAGTTTTGTAGTCGAGTTCGGCGATCAATCCATTCTTGGCGAGCTGATCGTTCGTCTGTCGCTCCATTTTTGCCTGCTCGTGGGTGGCGTGGGCAGTGGTTGCTTTCGATTCCTGGTCGAGCAATTCGCGCTGCAAACTGGCGCGGATCGTCGCCATCTCGGCGTCCGCCGCTTTTGCTTTCGACACTGCCTCGCTCGCGCTCTGCTCCAGCTCGGGGCTGCTCAACTCCAAAATAACCGTGTCGGATTCCACATGTGTGCCCGGCCAGACAACAATTTTCTCGACTCGCCCCTCGGTGTTCGTCGCGATCCAGCGAATATCTTCAGGCACGAGCGTGCCGAGACCGCGCACCTGACGCACCATCGGTCCACGTTTGACGGTGTCGATCCAGACCGTTGAGCGATCGACGCTCGGGACCGCCGGTTTCAAGCGCGAAATTGCGATCGTCGCCAGAATCAATCCAAGAGCGGAGCCGGCGATGATAATGATGCGACGCTTACGTTTCTTCGCCGCAACCCCTTCGCGCGGCACATCCATGGAGGAAAGATTCGGCGTGAATCCAGCCGGTCGCACAATCGTTCCTTCGTTTTGTTTTCGCTGCGGAGTCACGGTCGAAATCAAAGCGCTCCGAACGCGCGACAGAGTTGAATGATAGCGTACGCTCCGCTCACCACCGGCACGGCCGCGGTGACGCTCAGCATTGCGAACACAATCGCTTCACCGAAGAAATCGTGCCGTGCTTCCTTTTGAAAGTACTGATGGCTGATATTGCGAAATGATGGCGTCGCCGGTCTCGCGCAACAGCCACGATAGCCGCCAAACGCCACCGAATGGTAATTGCAGTCGATCAGCGGGAAGCGCTTGCCACTGCGGGCTGTTATGGCTGTTGGCTTCATACTTCTTTGAGATGCGTTGCGGGTGGTTGTTGGATTCAAGAATTTCTCTTCCCGGCAACAGGTAATGCAATGCCCGTGCCAACGTTGAAAGGAAATGATAAGTGGCTGGTGATTAGTGGCTAGCGATTGTCGACCTTGAAAACGCGTGGCGGGATTCGCTTCGCTTCTGGGATTGCGTCGTCCCGCTTTCGGGACGCAACTGGTACCTGTAGCCGCTTCTCTTTGCGAAGCGCGACGCTGGGTGAGTTATCGCGGCAGGCGCAACAACGCTTCCGCACCGGTGCCGGTGCGCCGGTTCATTAGCACCAATGAACCTCCATGCGCTTCGGCAATTTGACGGCTGAGCGGGAGTCCAATTCCAGATCCATCCGGCTTCGTCGTAAAAAATGGAACGAAAAGATTTGCCGTGTTCATGATTCCCGGTCCTTCGTCTTCGACAAAGATTTCAACTGAGTCTTCTTTCTCGCGCCAGCCGATTGCGACATTGCCGTGCGTCTCGAGCGCGGCATCAACAGCATTGTGCACCAAATTAATCAGCAACTGTTCGATCTGCGCGGCGTCTGCACGGATTTTTATTTTCGGGCCGGACAAGATTTTCACGCTCAGTCTCGGCTCCAAATCGGCAACGCGCTGCACAAGTTCGCCAAGCTCCAAGTCTTCTTTTTGCGGCGGCGGAAGTTTTGTGAGGCGCGTATACGCTTGCAGGAAACGGCTGAGCGAATCCGCGCGCGACGCAATCGAGCTCAGTCCACTGCGCGCATCGTCCTGCCAATCCGGCGGAGGCGGGTCGCGGCGCAGCAGCGATTCCAAGCTGGCCGCAAGCGACTTGATCGGCGCAAGCGAGTTATTCATTTCGTGACCGAGCACGCGCACTAATCGCTGCCAGGCGCGGCGTTCTTCTTCGCGCAGCGTGCGACTGAGATCCGTCAGCACGAGTAACTCGTGCGGCAAGCCTTGTTCACGAAAAGTACTGCGGCGAATGCCCCAACGGCCGGAGCCTCCAGGAAAATTGAGTGTAAGCGGTTCGTCCTGGTCAACATCGTAACAGGCGTCAAGCCCGAGCTCCGTTGCGCTTTTGCCAAGCAATTTGTCCATCGATTGGCCGAGCAAGGTTTCGCCGGCGCGATTAACCAGGCGCAAACGCCGTTCGGGATCGAAAGTGAAAACCGCAACATCGATTTCGCCCATGATCGTGCGCAGCAGCGCCGTTGCTTCAAAGGCGCCCAGCCGTTGCAGGCGCAACGTTTCGCCGAGTGAGTTGATTTCCAAAAGGACTTCTCCCAATGCATTGTCTTCGCGGGCGCCCCGCGCACGGATCGAGTAATCGCCCTCGCGTAATGCGGCGAGCAAATTGGACATGGTTTGCAGGGGATGAACGATGTGTTCGCGCGCGCTGGAGATGAAACCAAGGAAGCAAGCAACGACCAGGATCGTTAGGGTCCACTGTACTTTGGCGCTGTAATCGCCGAACCAAAGAAGCGCGAGCGCCACAACGATCGCGGGAGCGGCGGCACCAAAGGTGAGCCAGGTCAGTTTCCCTTCATGCGAAAGCCGGTAGCGACTCTTCGGCGGTCGATTCATTGCTGCTGTTCTACCGGCCTGGGTAGGGCACGCGTCTCGCGTGCTGGTTTAGGCGTCTCGCCAAAACGAACTTCACATTGATCAGCGTTTGCGCTGAAGCGTAGAAATGGAGGGAAAGTTCGCGATCGCGAGGACGCAATCGCTGGCACGCGAGGCGCGTGCGCTGCCCAATCACAAGCCATATTGCTGCAAGCGCCGGTAAAATGCGCTTCTGCTCAAGCCGAGAGCTTCCGCTGCTTTACGCGCATTGCCATCATTTCGCGCCAGCGCCTTTTTAATTAGGAATTGCTCTACCTCTTCAAGACTCATTTTCTCAAGATTACGCGATTCACCGCCGTCCGTTGTCAGGCCCAGATCGCCTGCTCGTATTTGCCGATCTTGCGCCATGAGCACGGCCCGTTCGATCACATGATCGAGCTCGCGTACGTTTCCAGGGAAGCGATGTTGCAGCAAACGTTCGCGCGCCATCTCATCGAAACCGCTCATCTGTTTCCGGTATCGTTGCGCGTGTTGCCGAAGAAAGCTGTTTGCCAGCAGCATGATGTCCTCTCGCCGGTCACGCAGTGGAGGTAATGGAATCTGGATTGTATTTAGACGAAACAGCAGGTCCTGTCGAAAACGCCCGGCCGCAACTTCATCCTCCAGATTCGCGTTTGTGGCAGAGATGATGCGCACATTTGCGTGCAGGGTTTTGGAGGAGCCAACGCGCTCGAAGTCGCCGGTCTCGATTACGCGCAACAGTTTTGCCTGTTGAGCAAGCGGGATGTTTGCGATCTCGTCCATGAAAAGCGTGCTCTCGTCCGCAAGTTCAAATCGCCCGGCGCGATCGGTCTTCGCGTCGGTAAACGCACCTTTTACATGTCCGAACAATTCGCTTTCAAAAAGCGTTTCGGACAGGCCACCCATATTGACGGTGATCATGGTTCGCGATGCGCGCGGGGAGAGCGCGTGAAGGGCCTGCGCGATTAAGCCTTTGCCAGTACCGTTTTCTCCCGTGATTAGCACGTTCGCATCGGACGGCGCGACGCGTGAAATCATTTCGATCACCGGCCGCATCGCGGGCGATTCCGCGATCAGGTTTGGCATGCTGCCACGCAGCAGTTGATTCTCGGCTTCGAGTTTGCGCCCCCGGCGAAGAGCCAGCGCCAGTTCGATTTGCGTACGCGCAATCGTCAGCAGCCGCTCATTGTCCCACGGCTTAGTCACAAAATCACGCGCGCCGCGTTTCATTGCTTCTACTGCCAGATCGATCGTCGCCCACGCCGTCATGACCACAATCGGCAACGTGTTGTCGATCTCCTGAATCTTGGGAATAGCTGCTAAACCTTCTTCTCCCGAAGTGGTATCGCGCGTGTAATTGAGGTCCATTATCAACAACGCGTAATCCTTCTTTTCCAGCGCATTGAAGATTCCAGCAAGCGATGTGACCGCTTCCGTCTGATAGCCTTCGCCTTTAAGCAGGATTCGCAGCGCTTCGAGTACGTCGCGCTGATCATCTGCCAAAAGAATCCGAGTCACTACGTAACTCTCAATCGCGAATCGGACTCGCTGTCAATAACGCGACTGTAAAAAAGCGAAATCGACGGCGAGCAAGAAAACAGGGACGCGGATATCCGCGTCCCTGTTTGTAGAACTACTATTATCTGATTATTTAATCAGCGTGTATACCGCCGCGTGCGCCACTTCGGTGCCGCCAACCTTGACAGACAACTTTGCTTGGTGGTCGCCGAACGACGCACCTTTGCTGGATGTCATCGTGACCGTGGCGGTTCCTGATGCACCGGCGCCAAGCGCAACGCTTGGAGTAACCGAATAGCTGATTCCAGTGCCGGTGGTATTTGCAATCGACAGCGCGAATGTCGCCGAACCGGCGCCGAGATTCGTTAACGTCACGTCAAAGGTCTTAGTCTGACCGGAAATCCTCGGCACGGAACCGAAGCTGACGCTGACCGGATCGAGAGCCGCCGTTGCGTTCACGGCAGAGAGCAGATTCTCGCGACCCGCGCCGATGATATTGACGTCAGTTACGGTCGAGAGGCCGGTTTGGAAATCCTTCAACACACCTTGATCGGCAGTATTAACAATGGCCGACCGGACCTGCGCCGCAGACCAGGTGGGATGTGCCCCCAGCACAACGGCGGCTGACCCAGCAAGGTGCGGAGTCGCCATCGAAGTGCCTTGGAAGAACGCAAAGCACGGAGGCGTATCGCAGAACGAAGCTGGAATAGAGCTGAGCACATTCACGCCCGGTGCAACAACGTCAGGCTTCACGCGAAAGTCCACATCAGTCGGTCCCTGACTGCTGAAGCCAGCCATAATGTCCGCATTGGTGGTCGAGAAATACGCGAGTGCGGCGCCGATTGTGGCGGATTGCCCGTTTGCTCCAACTAACGCCGCCTTATTAGCGAGGCCGACCATGTACGCTGGGATGGTCGGCTGATTCGGCGTGCCGTCGGTCCCCATCGCCGTCGGATCGCCGGCAACATTGTTAACTACGATCACGGCGACCGCGCCAGCGGCCTGCGCGTTGCGGATCTTCGTAGAGAACGTACAAGTGCCGCGTGAGATTAACGCAATCCCGCCACTGACACCTGAAACCGCGGAACAGGCCTGACTAAGATTGCCTGCGTCTAACACGACGGCTAACGGTGCAGTCAAATCGCTTGTTACTGTCGCAAAGTCGCCCGAGGCGACGCCAAACGTTGACGCGCCAACTGTGAGAGGAGCGCCGACAAAATGCGGGACCGTGCTGGCGCCGGCCGCCAGTGCTCGTGCTGCAGAGCCCGGAGAGTCGATAGTGAAATGGCCTGGTCCACTATTCCCCGCCGCAACCGCGCTAATGAAGCCGGCCTGATCGAGATCATCCACGGCCTTGGTGAGCAGGTCTTGGGCTCCACTAGCCCCGCCTCCCAAGCTCATGTTGCCGATATCGAACCCATCGGAATAAGCCGCTTCAAGAGCGTTAAGAATGTCCTCGGAACGGGCGCTTGCCACCTCGTCAGGAAATACGTTGTAGTTGCCAAGCAACACCCTGGGCGCAACGCCGGACATCGCATAAGGAATGGGCACAGGAGTGGGAGCGGGCGTGGGCGTGGGACTGGCGCCGGGAACGGCAACAGTCGCCGGCGTGTCCAAGTTGCAGCCGGCCGTTCCCGCCACGTGTGTGCCGTGGGAGTCAATCGCCTCGGGGGTGTAGCCTTGCACTCCAGCTTTGTTGTGAAAGACTTTCGCGGCGATGACTTTATTGTTCGTAAAACGCGTGTCGCCAAGTTGCGTTTGGGCCGGGTAGCCAGCATCACTGAAACACGGATGGGTAATATCAATTCCACTATCGATAATCGCGACTTTCACCCCCTCGCCCGCATTTGCCGGGCCGCCGACCTGATTCCAAGCGGCGATCGCGCTTATCAGAGCGAGATCTGGATCATTGTTGTCACTCGGATAATACAACCCCTGGTATTGAACCTGCGCAGCTTGTGGCGCTTGTTCAATTGTCGATTTAGGCGTGCCGTTCAGCTGCACCGCCACCGCGTTGAGCGAAATATCGTACTGACCGGTCACTTTCGCCTTTGGCGCGTTCGTTTGCAGCCACTGCTTGAAATCATTGCGCAACGCTGACAACTGGGCGCGATACGATTTTACGGTGTTACTATTGAAATCAATCTTCTTACCTGGGGCTGGCTTGGTTTGGACGTACGTACTCAGCGGATCGCCTTTGAGTTGAACGATCACACTGGACGTATCAACCGTCGGGCCCTTGGTGAAGGAATCTGCGTTCGCGTTCGGTCCGGTGGTTCCTGAGCCGCCGCCTTTGCCGGCGCCGACTGTGCTGAGTGGGATGGAGACCATTGCGATACCGAGGATGAACAGCGTGCCCGCGATCGCGATACGGACCCGTGAGACAATGGAATTAGGATGAATAAGCCGACCAAGTGATTTCATAGATTTGGAATTGGAAGTTAGCCAGCCTTCGTGGAAACGAGTGCTCTGTCAAAGCCTATTTCGCATCAAATGTGGCCTGTTTTGCATCAAGACGGAATCAAGTTTCTAACCGCGGACCACGCGGATGAACACGGATTGAGAGGACCTTGAATTTTATGGCCCGGGGGGAAGAGAGCGGCCTGCCCCGTTCGGGTGCGTCGAGCGGCTGTTTGTATCTTCAGCGACTATTTTTAGTCGCCTTGGGCGACCGCGTCGGCGAAGGCAACGTCGCCGGATTTTAGGTCCAGCTCGGCTTCTGCTGGCGTGCCAAATACGCGGGCTCGCTTATCGTCGAATTCTCCCTCCCATCGCGCGACTACATTGGTCGCCAGACAATTCCCAACGAGATTCACGCACGTGCGGCCCATGTCCATCAATTCATCAACGCCAAAGATGACCGCCACACCAATCGGACCGAGACCGGCCGGCAGGAAGCTGTTCAACGTCGCGAGCAGGACGACCAGAGATGCGCGCGGCACGGCGGCCACACCTTTGGAGGTGATCATTAACGCGAGCATCATCATAATCTGCTGGCCCCATCCCATGTGCTGACCCGTTGTGGCTTCGGCGGCTTGCGCGACGAACACCGAAGCCATCGCCAGATAAAGAGTTGAGCCGTCGAGGTTGAACGAATAGCCGGTCGGCATGACGAAGCCAACGATGTGTCGCGGTACGCCGAAGCGTTGCATGGACTCCATCGCTTTGGGCAAGGCCGACTCGCTGCTGGTGGTCGCGAAGGCCAGCGCGGCGGGCTCGCGCACCGCCCGCACGAATTGCCGCAGCGGTACTCGCGCGATGAAAATCACAAGCCCGAAAATCAGGACGACAAAAATGATCAGCGCCAGGTAAAGGGAAAGCACCAGATTACCAAGATTAACCAGCACGCCCAGGCCTTGTGTACCAATCGTGTGAGCCATCGCCGCGCCGACGCCGAAGGGCGCAAACATCATCACGTAATTGGTGAACTTAAACATGACCTGAGAGAGGCTCTCCATCGCGCGGATGATTGGCTTTCCTTTTTCGCCAATTGCCGATACGGCCATGGCGAAGAGCACCGCGAACACGACAATCTGGAGCACGTCGCCGCGCACCATCGATTCGATCACACTGGAGGGGAACACGTGCACGAGCGTTTCGATCAGCGTCTTCGGATGACTTTCGCCGATCGCTTTAACCACGTCAGTATTGCTTGCCACGAGTGTCACGCCAACGCCCGGCTTCGTGAAGTTGACTACGGCCAAGCCGATGAAGAGCGCCGCAGTCGTTACGATCTCGAAATAGACCAGCGCTTTGATGCCCATCCGTCCGACCTTGCGCAACGCGCCGGCGCCGGCGATGCCGACGACAATGGTTGAGAAGACGAGCGGGGCAATGATGCATTTGATGAGGTTAATGAAGATGTCGCGCAGAAAATAAACCGCGTTCCCCCAATCGGGTCGCAACCAGCCAATCACGCCACCGACGACCAACCCGATCATGATCTGCACCGTGAGCGAAGGCCGATACCATGGCCGGCGCAGCGGCTGTGTGTTTGCGATCTCCTGCATCACAGTCGTGGATAACACAAACGTTCGAATCTAAACAGCGTGCGTTTTTGATTTGGGTAGCGCACGCGTCTCGCGCTGCTGGCGATTGCGTCTTCGCGATCGCGAACTTTTCTTGCGCTGTACAAGAAGTCGAATCGCATTCTACGGAAAGATCGTTTCGGCGCGACGCCGAAACCAACACGCGCGACGCGTGCGGTACCTAGAAAAATGCGCTCCATTCACCCGTGTCCCTGACTCATCTCATCTGCACGTTCTGCGGTCTTCGGCACGAATGGTTGCGTTTGCAGAATCTCTGCACCGCTTGTCGTAAACCGCTTTTTGCCATTGTCGATCTTGCCGCGGCAGGTCGGACGCTGACACGCGAGGCTTTAGCCACGCGCGGAAAATCGTTGTGGCGTTATCGCGAAGTGTTGCCGCTACCCGATGGCATCGAGCCCGTGTCACTCGGAGAAGGCGGGACGCCGCTGCTTCGCGCCACGCGATTTGGTGCCGCAGTCGGGTTGTCGCAGCTTTGGATCAAAGACGAATCGCAGAACCCGACGCAGAGCTTCAAAGCGCGCGGCATGACCGTCGCCGTATCGATGGCGAAATATCTTGGTGCAACCAAACTAGCCGTCCCCAGCGCGGGCAATGCCGGCGGAGCGCTCGCGGCCTACGCTGCTCGAGTCGGTCTCGAAGCACACATTTTCATGCCGCGCGATACTCCGCGCGCGAACATCATCGAGTGCCGTGAGTTGGGAGCGCACGTCAATCTCGTCGATGGCCTCATTACCGATTGCGGCGCGGAGATCGCCCGGCGCGAAGCGGCTGAGGGCTGGTTCGACATGTCCACGCTTAAAGAGCCGTATCGCGTCGAAGGTAAGAAGACGCTCGGCTACGAACTAGCCGAGCAATTCAATTGGCAGTTGCCCGACGTAATTCTTTATCCCACGGGCGGCGGCACCGGTCTCATCGGAATGTGGAAAGCATTCGACGAAATGGAAGAACTCGGCTGGATTGGGAAAAAACGGCCACGCATGTTTTCGGTGCAAGCCACCGGCTGCGCCCCGATCGTTCGCGCGTTTGAAAACGGTGACTCTATCGCAGCAGAATTTCCAGATGCTCGCACATGCGCCTCCGGTCTGCGTGTTCCAAAGGCGATCGGCGATTTCCTGATCCTGAAGATTCTTCGTCAATCGAACGGCGCCGCGATCGCTATCGATGACGAAGAAATGATCCGTGTCACCCGCGAAGTGGGATCGAGCGAAGGTCTCTTCGTCGCTCCGGAAGGTGCGGCGTGCTTCGCAGCTTTGAAGTCGCTTTGTTCCGCTGGCAAAATCGCTTCCGAGGAGCGAATCGTCATTTTCAACACCGGCTCAGGAATCAAATACCTCGATTGCTACGATTCGTAGCGTTTTATGTTGTCATGCCGAGCGCAGTCGAGACATCTCTTGCTGCTCAAAAACTAGCCGCGGATTACGTCTCGACGGCGCACATTTCGTCGCACCACATTTCAATGCGCGCGCGAATCTGGTCGCGGATTTTGCGTGTGCCTGCAAGGCGCTCTTCACGTGTGCCGCTAAGCGCGCCAGGATCCGGGAAACTCCAGTGCAACCGCTTGGTTACGCCAGGAAAGATGGGGCAGCGCTCCGCGCTACTTTCGTCGCAGACGGTAATCACGTAAGCGAACAGTTCGCCCGATTTAAAGACGTCGAACACGGATTGAGTTTGATTTTGCGAAATATCGATCCCGATCTCGCGCATTGCTTCAACTGCCAGAGGGTTGAGTCTGCCTGGTTCGAGCCCGGCGCTGCGCGCTTCAAAATGATCGGCGCAAATCTCGTTAAGAAACGCTTCCGCCATCTGGCTGCGAGCGCTGTTGTGGACACAAATGAAGAGGACTTTTTGTTTCATGATGCTGGATTGGTCCTGCCATGAAGAGGAACCGAACAACAACAGTCTTTTCATACGGCGCCCGGCGACTGCGATCAACGCGCCTGCAACCGATGCGGCAACACTGTGCTCATCAGACTTTCCGCTTGCTGATAAAGATCGAGATGCGTTTGGCGAACGCTGTGGACGGTTCGGCGTAAAAGCGTCGCCCGAGTTCGAGCGCGTCGCGACGCAGTCGTTTGCCGCGTTTGCGGATGCGCTTTTGCAGTTGTGCCAGCTCATCGCGCAGGGCGTTGTCGCCGCGTTCCTTTTCCAGGCGCGTCAGAAGAAAGTCGAAGTCGTGTTCCAAACCCAGCAATTCGCCTAAAACTTTTGTGTCGGCGGCAATCTTTTCGAAAACAAGGCGGTTCAGTGGTTGTAAAATGCGCAATTGATACCAGAGGTCTTTGACGCGCTTGCGCCAGGCATGAAAATTTTCCGGGTCCGGTTTCTTGATCGTTTTCGCGAGTCCGCGCTGGCCACGTTTGTAGGTCTTTCCGACCGTGCCGCAAATTTGCTGCCAGCTTATCCCGGCCAGCGGCCATTTCGACAGGCGTCCTCCCAGACGTTCCAGTTTCGGAATTGCCTGTTTTTGCCAGCCGGCAAACGCTGCGGAAAAACTTTCCCGCTCCAGCGACAATAATTCTTCAATGCGTGGAAACTGGTTCTCTGCTGAGCCTTTTGCCATCTCATCGCGCAGATGAATGAGCGTTTGCAATCGCACGTGCGCGTCGCGTAACTCGGAGACGAGCCGTCCAATTTTGCGCGCGCAGCGATCCTCGCGCGCATGCCGCTTTTTCCCGGCTTCGTCCACGGCAAGGCGCAGCGCAGCCCGCAGCTTTTTAAGATGTTTGCGAACTTCATGCACCGTGACGCCACGTTGCTTTGCCGGGCGCCGGCACAAGTTCAGAGCAGACTCAATCTGTTCGCGAAAAACTCTCTTCAACCCGTCCGGCAATGGTTCGCGCAATTTCAAACGGAAGCCCATATTGTCTGCTTACTCGTTGGCTAGTCTTACGTTGCTATAACGTTTTTCGCCCGTCACTTCCCGCCCAAACCAGGAAGGCGGTTTGAATTTTCGGCAGATCGCATGGTCGGGAAATTCCACTTCCGCCACCACCAGACCGGAATGTTTGCCGCGATAAATATCAATCTCGATCAGTAGATTTTTCCACGGAATTTCGTAACGCAACTTGCGCAATCTTCTTCCTGCGGTCGCCGGCCAAAGCGCGGCGAATTGTTTTGGACTCAGTTTGATCTCGCGTTCTTCCCGGGCTCTGCCGCGGCCCATCTTGAAGGTCAGTGACGCGGTTTTCCCTTTTTTGCGGAGACGAACCTGCCTGCCTGCGGGCTCTGTTGCGAGATAACCTTGTGCGATGACGTAACGTCGCGAACTCTTGAGTTTTTCGGGCAGTCGCTCGAGCAGAAATTTCCGTTCGATTTCGCGACTGTTTGGCATTCCCGTCTTCATTCGTGCAAGGCCAGGATGCTAGCGGTGATATATCTCGCGGTCGAGATTTTCGCGTTGGCAAAGCAAGATTGTAGCCGGGGGTCGGTGACCCCGGCCTGTATCTTAGTCGCGCACCCCGGCCGGCATCCCCCCGAAAACTTTGCGGCTACAGCACCACATATGGCTCGAGATCATCACTTGATTACTTCATCACTCCACGACTCCATTCTCAGCTCGGGGTGCGCTGGAGAAATTCGTTCAGCGCATCGGCAGCGGCGAAGCTTGGCCAGGCTGAGATCGCTACGATGATGGCAAAGAGCAGCGTTTCGATGGCAAATTCCCAACTCTTTTCGCTCGCGAAATAACTTCGGGTTAATCCGCGGAATGACGTCAGGAGTAATGATCGCCGGTATGGCGTCCGTCTGCGTACCGTTCTCTTCACTGTGATTACGCTCATAGTTGAGCGTTCGATAAACCGGGGAACGCGCCGAGTCAGGTTACAAAATGTCAAAAGCGCGTGACGATCCAGTGACAGGGTGCCCTGTCGCTTCGCGTTAATTTTGGCAGCACGTTGAGGACAATGCGTTCTACCTCTGTGCGCTTAGCGGGAGGTGGATCGGCTTCTCCGAAGACGATGCCAAAACCAATCGCCGAAGGCGCAAGATTCCCCTCCCAGAGCACCACCCGCACTAAAGTCAGGCGGCAAAGCCGCGTTTATTTTGACAACCTTTGCGCGCTTCACAACATGCCTCGTCTAATCGGAGCGAGGGTGGAACGCTTCGCCTCATTTGGAATCGCTTCGGGACGCGACGGGATGGGTGATCGAATGCAGATCGCGAATAAGGGAATCGATTTTTCGGAGATCTTTGCGACGACCTTTTTTGGGTTTCAGCTTGCGTTTGCGCACCATGATCGTCAGGTCGCGAATTTCGTGCAGCCGCTCCCGCGACAAGGTTTCTGCTCTTTTTGACGAGCCGATTGACGCCATGCTTTCCACCAGATCGATTTCGAGCCGCGCCGCGTAAGCCCGACTCGTCGCGCGCAAGTCGCGCCGAAGCGCGGCTAACTCTTCTGTCAGCATTGTTACGGGAGAGGTCTCGTGCCGCTTTTTCGGTCGCTTTTTCTTTTTCATTTTCCGGACATAGGGATCGGCGTCAGCGGCGTTCGTCGATTGGGAGAAGGTAACACGGCAGGGAACGGATGGTAATTGACCATCTCGATCGCGCCATCCTGGTGTTCAACCAGCGCGGAACAGCTTTCCACCCAATCACCGCAGTTGTAATACATAACATCGCCACATCGCCGGATGGCAGCGCTGTGGATGTGACCGCAGAGCACAGCATCGACAGAAAATTTCTTCGCGTAACGAACGATCTCTTCCTCGAATCGGCCGATGAAACTCACTGCGTCCTTGACTCGTTTTTTCGCGTAGGCGCTCAGCGACCAATAACCGAGGCCGAATCGGCGGCGCACGAAATTGATCGCCGGATTGAGCGAGAGCAGAAACTGGTAGCCAATATCGCCTGCGAACGCCAGCCATTTCACGTTTTGCACCACCGTGTCGAGCTCATGCCCGTGAATGACGAGCATGCGACGGCCGTCCGCCAGACGATGAATGGCATGTTTCTGCACGGTAATGTTGCCATAGGCGCCGAAAAATTTGGCGAGCAGATCGTCGTGATTGCCCGGGATGTAAACTGTCCGTGTCCCCTTGCGCGACTTGCGCAGAATTTTTTGAATCACGTCGTTATGCTGTTGCGGCCAATAAATGCCGCGCCGCAACTGCCAGATGTCGATCAAATCGCCCACGATGTAGAGCGTCTCAAATTCGTACTCGCGCACGAAATCGAGCAGGGCGCCCGCATTGCTGCCACGCGTACCGAGATGCACGTCGGAAATCCACGCCGCGCGCACACGGCGGACCAAATCTGCTTTCGGGCCGGGCAGTTCGATTGAAAATCGCGATGTGTTTAAGCTCGGCATCGTGTGCGGTCCCTGCTCATTGTTGATATGCCTTCACCTCAGTCCACTCCCTGAGGGAGAGGAGGACGCGAAGCGCCAAGCGAGGGTAAACTCGCTGGCCGTGCTCATCCTTCCCGGCGAAAAGCCCGCCGAGGCGCTCTCCCGGCGGGCTTTCGCTAACCTAACTGCGTTGTGCTTAATCAGAGTGAAAGGGTCGGTTCAAAACATCAGTTGCATGCGCGCGATGACTTCATTGAACTGATCATCGCCAAACTGAGGATTCGCTTCGCGGAAATCCGGCCAGGTGTGAATGTAGTTGACCATCAGCTTGAGATCGTCGCCGTGGATGTAGTAATTGAGACCGCCGGTAATGGATTGGATGCCGTCATTGCCCCTTTGTCCGGGATTGAGGTGTTCCCACCTGACGGCGGCCTGAAGCTTCTTCGGGATCAGATAATAGCTTGCCGTAACATAGAATCCGTCCGTCGTAAAATCGGCGAACCCCGGCGGTACACCGTTCACGGTGCGACCGTTCACTTTTTCCTGAAGGTATTCACCGATTAGATCAAACGGACCGAGTTGGAGCCACGCGTCCACGCTCCACGCCGTTCTTTCAGCCGCTCCGGGGAGCACGAACGGCGAGAGGGAGCCGTCGGCGTTTACCAACAGGTTCAATGTTTGTGAGATATTTACGCCCGCATTATCGCGGCTGTTCAGCACGTCGGCGCCAAGCTTCAAACTCGACTTTTGACCGAAGACTTTGCCTTTGAACGGCATCAACTCCAGCCGGCCGACATACATGAACTGATTGTTGTCGTTAACGCTCGTGTTGCGTCCATTGCCGTCGAAGATGCCGGCGTAATACGTCAGCAGATCCTTTTGTTCAGGCCAGATGTTAGTGAAGGGCTTCCCCCAGAGTTGAACACCGATCTGCCGCTCCGGGGTGATTGCGCCGGTAGGCAGACTGCGTTCGATAATGTATAGGGTAGTGTCTGGAGTAAGCTGCTCCAACCCAAACGGCGCTTTCCATTGGCCGACTTTGATTTGCGCCTCGGGAAATTGATGCCAATTGACGAAAACGTCTGTGGCAGAAAAGCCCGTGCGACTGGAGTTCAGGCCATCGCCCGCACCAAAGTCGCCTTCCATTTTGAAGTCGAAGTGCTCCGCAAATTCGCCGGTCAGATTGATTCGCGCCCGGCGCAGACGGAACCGGTCGTTCACCGCAGTCAAACCAAACCGTCCCTCGAAAGCAGAGACGTCGCCGCCCTCAAAGTTGGCCTGAACGAATCCCCCCAACACGAGCTTCAATTCGGGTCCGCGTTGTTGCACGTAAAGCGGCAATTTCTCTTCTTCCACGACCGCCTTTTCGACGTACGATTTTCCGTCGTAAGTGACTTTCGTTTTCGCCCCCGGCCCGAACTCAGGCGCGAACGCGGTCCTCTTTTTCAAGCCGCTGATTTCCTGTTCCAGTTCAGCATTGCGTTGCTGCAGTTGCTCGACTGCGCGCTCGAGCTTCTGGAGCCGTTCGGATTCAGAGGCTGTTTGCGCGCCAAGCGATTGGGCGGCGAGCGAAATAATTGCAGCCAGGCTCGCGCCCGCTGTCCGTAAGATGACTTTATTGATGAGCATTCGTTTCTCCTTTTGTGATGAGGTTTTTGGGTGTCTGAGGGGATTCGCTTCCAGTAAACGCGATGAAAGCTAAAAGCCGATTGTTACAGCCTTATGACGGAAACGTGACAATTCGGCAAACTTTGCCGAAGTGGGGACGCGTTTCCTCCCCACGCATGGAAAACCGCCTTTACTGAGACGGGATAGCCAACTCCGCTAGAGTGAATCCCCCTTGCGCTTAGGCGGTTACAATCAACTCGCGAAAGCGTTTCGGAATCGACCCGCCGACGTACGATTGACTGCTACGGTCGTGGTTCTCCCGAAGCCGCAGGAGACGTTGGCGGTATCTCCGGTGTCGCGCTGCCGGAGGGCACAAAACCCGCGCCCGAATCCGGCGCTGGGGAAGAACCGGG
>JBIOVE010000064.1:0-3620 GCA_044867565.1 Candidatus Udaeobacter sp.
GCGCATCAAGGTGCAAGATCGACAATCGGAAAACGAAATGGACACGCGTTAAAACCGCTGTTCAATTTCGCACTATGTGGCGATCGTTTGCTGCGCTTTTGCTTTTGGTTACGCCTGCCCTGGCGCAGGAGAACGCTACAGCATATGAAGCCTTACAGGTGGTCGGAAGGCAATCAGGCCGCGGTGCACTAAATCATATAGTGTCGATCAGCGGCGTCGGAGGCGACCCACAGCCGGAAAAGTGGAAAGTTATCTTGGAGAATCCGGGAGGGCGTGGCGGTGTGCGCGAGGTTCAAGTAGCTGATGGACGCATTGCGTCCGATCGGACGCCAGACCGCTCGGTTGCCGGTTCCACTGAAGGAGCAACGATCGATACCGCGCGCTTAAACCTCGATTCCAGCGGCGCCTACGCGGTTGCGAGTCATACCGCGGAAAAATCGAATACGGCTTTTGCGACTGCCAGCTACACTCTGCGCACGGATGAGCGCGGCGAGCCCGTTTGGATTGTCACGCTGGCAAATAACTCATCGCGCCCTGTCGGCACGATCTACATCGGCGCGACTCGCGGCGCGGTCAGGCGCACCGAAGGGATGTTTGCCGGTGCGACCATGGAAGACGTGGAAAACGACTACGACGCGGAAGACGAAGGGGGGATCGTTAACAGCGTCAAAACGCGAATCAAACAGACGTTCCGCCGAACCCAGGAAGAAGCGCGAGACATATTTGACAGAGTCAGACGCTCGTTCTCCGATTTCATCAACCGGGAATAGCTGCTCGAGGTTTGAGGTTCGATTTTTGAAGTTTGATGTTCGCTGTGGCGTTCGATATTGGATGTTCGATGTTTGACGGGTGGATTCCTCGGCTTTTACGCTCGCACGTAGAGCGCACTCTTGATGGATTAGCAGATGAAGATTTCCAATAACCAGCGCGATGAGTTTTGGCCGCCTCTGCCTTTTGCAGAGTGGAAAGACACTGCTGCCACGCTTCACATGTGGACGCAGATTGTCGGGAAAGTTCGCCTGACCCAAACTCCATGGATCAATCACTCCTGGCACGTCACTCTCTATGTGACTTCGCGTGGTCTGACGACTTCATCGATCCCATACGGCCTTTCTACTTTCGAGATCGCGTTCGATTTTATCGATCACCAATTGCGCATCGACAAAAGCGATGGCACGCGGCGCCTGATCGAATTAAAGCCACGTTCGGTCGCCGAGTTTTATCGGCTGGTAATGAAAACACTGAGCGATCTCGAGCTACCCGTCAGCATCAACACCATGCCGAACGAGGTTGAGAATCCAATCGCGTTTGATCGCGACGAAGAACACCGCGCGTACGACGGCAACTATGCAAATCGGTTCTGGCGCGTTCTCGTGCAGAGCGATCGCGTATTTAAAGAATTCCGCTCGCGCTTCTGCGGCAAATGCAGTCCGGTGCACTTTTTCTGGGGCAGCTTCGATCTCGCAGTGACGCGTTTCTCGGGGCGGCCGGCGCCGCCGCATCCTGGTGGAGTGCCGCATCTACCGGACGCGATTACGCGCGAGGCTTACTCGCAGGAGGTAAGCAGCCTGGGTTTCTGGCCGGGCAACGCCGCCGTGCCGATGCCGATCTTTTATTCGTATGCATATCCGGAGCCGCCGGGATTCGCGGACGCGAAAATCCAGCCGGAGGCTGCTTCATATCAGCCAAAGCTGCGTGAGTTCATTCTTCCTTACGACGCGATGCGGACTGCCGAATCACCCGATGAAGTTCTCCTCAAATTTGCGCAGAGCACCTATGATGCCGCTTCAAAGCTTGCTGGATGGGACCGTGCTGCGTTGGAAGAAGTCAAACCTTCCTTGCATTCGGCACAGCAACATTCCTAATTAAGCGAGATGAACCCCGGTTGCGCGGCCGAGCACCATGCCTGGCGTGAAGTCAAAGATGGATGGCGTCCACTGTACGGCGATGTGGATAAAATTGGCATCGCGATCGAGTGGCACGACTTTCGCACCGAGCGTTCCTTTAACTGGGGGCGCACTTTCCATCCGCATAGCCTGGAGTTTTGTTTGAATCTGAACGGACGCGGGGCGGTGGGCGCAGAGGGACATGAGCGCAGTGATTATCTTCCTGGCAATTCCGGTTACTACGCCATTGCAGGAGAGCCGCTGCCGGCGTCGCGCCGAGCGCACGATCATCATCAATTCGTGACGCTCGAATTTTCGCGCGAACATTTGCAGAAGCAGTTCGTGGAGAACGAAGCGGACCTCGAGCCGGAAATTCGCCGGGTGGTCTTTGCGGGCAGGGAAGAGAGCGTGATCGCGCCGGCGCGCCCGATGACGGTTGAACAACGTGGCGTAGTGGCGGGCCTGGCCGAACCGCCGGTGGCGAAAGCAGCGCAGATTCTTTGGTACCAAAGCAAGGCGCTCGAACTGATGGCGCACTTTCTGTTCGCGCCGAAAGATCCGGAATTTTTCTGTATGCGGCAAAAACGCGTGGCGCGGGAACGCGTGGAGCGGACCAAAAAATTGCTGGCGCGTGATCTGGCGAATCCTCCGACGCTGGAAATGCTGGGGCAGGAAGTGGGCTGCAGCCCGTTTTATCTCAGTCGAATTTTTTCGCGCGAAGTCGGCCTTACCATTCCGCAATATCTGCGCAATGTGAGGATGGAACGCGCGGCCGAGCTCGTGCGCACCGGCCGCTACAATGTCACCGAGGCCGCTACGGAAGTAGGATACTCGAGTCTCAGCCACTTCAGCAAAGCGTTCTGCGAAACGATCGGCTGCTGCCCCGTGCTTTATCCTGCAGCGAAAAACGTGATTCTTGATCGCTGACGCGCAACTCGCGTCAGCCTGAGCGAAGTCGAAGGATCTCGTGGAGCTACCTTTAAATACTGCGACGGGATTCCTCGACTTCACTCGGAATGACGGTCATTTTTAACGCTTCAATGCACGCATGAAAATCACACGCGCGCTTATCTCCGTTTCCGATAAAACCGGCGTCGCGTCATTCGCCCGCGCACTTGAGCGTCAGGGCATCGACATTATTTCCACAGGCGGAACCGCGGAATTGTTACGAAAGGAAAAGATTCCAGTACGCGAGATTTCCAGTTTCACCGCATTTCCAGAAGTGCTCGAGGGTCGGGTTAAGACCTTGCATCCGCGTGTCCACGGCGGCCTTCTCTACAAGCGCGGCAACCCGAAACATGAGGCAGAAGCGCGCGAATGCGGGTTCGAGCCAATCGATCTTGTGGTGGTCAATCTTTATCCTTTCGAATCGACTATTGCCAAGCCGGACGTGACCCTCGCGGAAGCAATTGAGAACATCGACATCGGGGGACCGTCGATGATTCGCAGCGCAGCAAAAAATTATGAATCCGTCACGGTGGTGGTTGATCCAGCCGATTACGACACGGTGCTCGAAAATATGCGCGATAACGATGGGGAGACGACGCTGAAATTGCGCGAGACTTTTGCCATCAAAGCGTTCATTAGGACCTCTGAATACGATCGCGCGATCGGCAGGTTCCTGAACAAGGAGCAAGCAACCGAAGCATCGTTTTCACTTTCGCTTCCGATAGTGATGCGGTTGCGTTATGGGGAAAATCCGCATCAGACCGCCGCCCTCTATGGCGATTTCGA
>JBIOVE010000065.1:0-8425 GCA_044867565.1 Candidatus Udaeobacter sp.
AGATTCGCGAACGCAAAGATGGGACCGGGCTCGAAGCCATGTCGGAGAAGACGCGCGCGATGCGTGCGCGGATCGATGGCGCGCAAGTTGCGCGTTCAATTTGCCCATATTGCGGCGTCGGCTGCGGGCAACTGATTTACCACGACGGAAAGAAGATCATTTCGATCGAGGGCGACGCGGAGAGTCCGATCAGTCAGGGAAATCTTTGTCCGAAAGGCGCGGCGTCTTATCAACTGCTCACACATTCGAGGCGCGAAACGAAGGTGAAATATCGCGCGCCGCGTGCGAAAGCGTGGACGGAAATTCCGCTCGAGCGCGCGATGGACATGGTGGCCGATCGCGTTTGGGAATCGCGCAAACGCACGTTCGTCCACAAGCAAAACGGCTCGACGATCAATCACACGACAGCAATTTGCCACCTCGGCGGCGCAACGTTGGATAACGAAGAGAATTATCTCATCAAAAAACTTTTCACGGCCGGTCTGGGCATGGTTTGCGTCTCCAACCAGGCGCGGATATGACATAGCAGCACGGTGCCCGGTCTGGGCACCTCCTTCGGCCGGGGCGGAGCTACGACCGCGCAACAGGATCTCGCCAACGCCGATTGCATTTTGATCGAAGGCTCCTCGATGGCCGAAGCCCATCCGGTCGGTTTTCGCTGGGTGATGAAAGCGAAGGAGCGCGGCGCGACGATCATCCATGTGGATCCACGATTTTCGCGCACCAGCGCGCTGGCCGATATCTGGGTGCCGATCCGTGCCGGTAGCGACATCACATTTCTCGGCGGAATCATTCGGCACACCATCGAGAACGAACTTTTCTTCCGCGACTACGTCGTTCACTACACGAATGCTTCCTGCATTTTGCGCGACGAATATCGCGATCCCGAAGATGGAGCTGACGGTTATTTCTCTGGTTGGAATGAAGATCGGCGCGCCTACGAATTCGAGACCTGGCAATACAAAGGCGAAGGGCTGAGTTATCCCGAGCGCGATTTGACGCTGCAGGATCCAAATTGTGTTTTTCAGAAATTGAAGCGGCATTTTTGTCGCTACACGCCGGAGATGGTCGAGAAAGTCTGCGGCATTCCACCGGAGCTGTTTCGTAAAGTCGCGGATGTGCTCGTAAGCGCATCTGGCCCGGAGAAAACGGCCGCGATTTGTTATGCAGTAGGCTGGACGCAGCATTCGAAAGGTGTGCAGATCATCCGCACGGCCTCGATCCTTCAACTCCTTCTCGGCAACATTGGCCGACCCGGTGGCGGCATTTTGGCGTTGCGCGGCCACGCTTCGATCCAAGGTTCGACCGACATTCCGACTCTCTACGACATTTTGCCGGGTTATCTGGCGATGCCGCGCGCCGGAAAAGAAGAAACATTGCAAAAGTATTTGGACGCGCACACAACCGAAACGGGACTCTGGTCGAATACTCCCGCTTATTTCATCAGCTTGATGAAAGCGTATTACGGCAAACACGCGACCGGCGAAAATGATTTCGGTTACGACTGGCTCCCAAAAATCACCGCTGATCATTCCTTCTTCGAATACCTCTACGACATGGCTGACGGGAAAATGGAAGGCATGTTCTTGATCGGACAGAATTCGGCCGTCGGCGCGCCGAACTCGCGTTTTCAACGGAAGTCGATGGCGAAGCTAAAATGGTTTGTCATTCGCGACATGGTGGAAACCGAGCCGGCCAGATTTTGGCGCGACTCGGCTGAAATCGAGCGGGGCGAATTGAAAACCGAAGAGATTGAGACGGAACTTTTTTTCTTTCCGGCGGCCGGTCACGCAGAAAAGGAAGGCGCATTCACTAACACCCAACGCCTGCTGCAATGGCGCGAAAAAGCTATCGATCCTCCGGGGGACTGTCGATCCGATGCGTGGTTCATTCATCAGCTGGCGTTGCGATTGATCGCGAAAGCACGGGTCTCCGACGATTCGATCGACGAACCGTTGCGCGCGCTCGATTGGTGGTATCCGCAGGATGAACTGGGCGAACCGAAGATGGAAGCCGTGCTGACTGAAATCAATGGTTGGAGAACAGAGGCGCAGCCGGGCGTCGCAGCCGCGGGCGCTGAGGGCGTTCTGTTTGGACGAGATCGACAAAGTCAACCGCATCACGGCGCGCAGGTTGCCGATTACAACGAGTTGAAAGACGACGGCTCGACCGCGTGCGGGTGCTGGATTTACTCCGGCGTTTTTAATCGCGACGGCATCAACAAAGCCAATGCGCGCAACCCGAAAAACTATCTGGGGCACGGCTGGGGCTTCAGTTGGCCGAGCGATCGCCGAATTATTTATAATCGTGCCAGTGCCAAGCCGAATGGCGAACCCTGGAGCGAGCGCAAAAAACTGGTCTGGTGGGAATCGGGAAATTGGACCGGCAAGGACGTTCCCGACTTCAAAAAAGACAAGCGCCCCGATTACGAACCGCAAGATCGACAACGTGGTCTCGATGGTCAGCGCGGGGATGCCCCCTTCATTTTGCACGAAGACGGACTCGGCTGGATATATGTCCCGAAAGGGTTGCAGGACGGGCCGATGCCGACCCATTACGAACCGCTCGAATCGCCGGTTAAAAATTCACTCTATTCGCGCGATACAAATCCGGTGGTGAACTGGTTTACGCGCGCCGAAAACCGTTTCGCGCCACCAGGTGATCCGCGTTTTCCGTTTGTGCTCACAACTTATCGGCTGACCGAGCATCATACGGCCGGTGGGATGACCCGGTTTCTCAGCCATCTTTCCGAATTGCAACCGGAGATGTTTATCGAAATGTCGCCGGACCTCGCGATCCAGCTGAAGATTGATAATGGCGACTACGTTTGCGTCGTTAGTTTACGCGGGGCGATCGAAGCACGCGCGCTCGTCAGCCGCCGCATTCGGCCATTGACGCTAAATGGCAAAACGGTGCATCAAGTTGCGGTTCCATTTCATTTTGGAGCCGCCGGTCCGTTGCGCGGCAATGCTGCCAATAATCTCGTCGCCATTTCCGGCGAACCGAATGTCACGATCATGGAAAGCAAAGCGCTCACCTGCAATATCATCCCCGGCCGCTTGCCGCGCGGTCCGGCCTTTCTCGATTGGATCGAGCGTTACGCGCCGCAAGCCGGACAACCGCCGAATTTGCATCCAGAGCAACCGCCACCCGGGACGCCGACCGGCGGAAAATTTTCGCATGGTCACGGGAAACAGGGGAAAGCCGGATGATCGGGGAAATCGGGGAATTCCTTCGGGTAGCGCACGTGTCCCGCGTGCTGGTTTCGGTGTCGCGCCGAAACAATCTTTTCTTTGAGTTTCGTCCGCAGTGGGAAAATGGGATCCACAAAAAAAGTTCGCGATCGCGAGCACGCGGTCGCCAGCACGCGAGACGCGTGCGCTACCCAGAATCTGAATCATGATCGGCGAAGGAATTCAGAGCACGAATCAGCGGAAACATTCCTACGTGGAGGATCACGTTGAAGTAGGTTTCTTCACCGATCCAACCGTCTGTATCGGTTGCAAAGCGTGCGAAGTCGCCTGCAAAGAATGGAACGAGGTGCCGGATGATGGATTCACGTGGTCGGGAAATTCGTACGACAATACTGGACACCTCGGCGCATCGACATGGCGCCACGTTTTGTTTCTCGAACAAGATCGACGGAAGGGAAATCAGATCAGTGGCTCGATGGGATTGCCTTTCAATCCGCAATCCGCAATCCGCAATCCGCAATCTGACGATCCATTCCGGTGGGTTTTCTTGTCCGACGTTTGCAAACATTGCGAGGAAGCTGGCTGCCTCGAAGCTTGTCCGACTGGTTCGATCGTACGCACCGAAGTCGGCTCTGTTCTCGTGCAGAACGACGTCTGCAACGGCTGTGGCTATTGCGTCGTATCATGCCCGTTCGGCGTGATTGATCGCAGGCCCAAACCCTTGCCAGACGCAGGTGGCGCCTTTAAGTGCACCTTTTGTTACGACCGGCAAAAAAGCGGACTCGTTCCCGCGTGCGCGAAAGTTTGCCCGACTGAATCGATTGTCTTTGGCCGGCTCGACGACCTGCGCGCGCGTGCATCGCAACGCGTGCAAGAACTTCAGCAAGGCGGTTACACCGACGCGCAACTGTACGATCCGCAAGAAACATCTGTGCGCGGATTACACGCGTTCTTTTTGATTCTCGGCGAACCGGAAGCGTTCGGGCTTCCGCCAAAACCGGAGATTCCGACAATTTATCTCAAGTCCGCGTGGGCATCTGCGATCGCGACAGCAATTGCAGCGCTTATCGCCACGCTTTGCGCTTTTGCATTTCTATGAGCGAACAAACAGGAAGATTAGGTAGCGCACGCATCCCGTCCCGGGCCTGCGGCAACGAGCGCGTCCTCGCGATCGCGAACTTTTCTTGTGCTTTCTCCATGCCCAGCGCCCGCGAAACCCAAGAGAAAAGATTGTTTCGGCGCGACGCCGAAACCAGCACGCGGGACGGGTGCGCTCCCCAGACAACCGTATGACAAACGAACAGCGCCTGGAACAATTGCGTGAGCAAGCCTGGGGAAAAGGCGTCGTTACAGGACGCGGCGTCGATGTTACGGGGGGACCGATCCCACGCAAACCTGGCTACTACGGTCAGCCGGTCGTCAAGTCACCGGTCTGGACGTGGGAAATTCCAGTTTACTTTTTCGTCGGCGGCCTTGCCGGAATGGCCACTCCGATTGCACTCATCGCTTTCATTTTCCACTATGTGGATCCTTCGCTCGCGACGACTGTCCGAGTTGCCCGTGCCGCCATGTGGCTCGCCGCAGCCGGCGCGATCCTTTCGCCAATTTTGCTTACGATGGACCTTGGTCGCCCGCGGCTCTTCATCAACATGCTGCGCGTCTTCAAATACAAATCGCCCATGTCGGTTGGCGCGTGGGTGCTCGCGATGTTTGGCGCGTGCGCTGTTTCGGCTTTGTTGCTCGTCGAACTCCACGCCCGCCACATATTGGGCGGCAACATCGATCAACTGATCAAAATCGTTGCGGCGGTTCTTGTTTTCGGTTCAGCATTTTGGGGACTCCTGCTCGCGACTTACACCGGTGTGCTGCTCGGTGCGACAGCGATTCCTGCATGGTTTTTGCATCGGGTGCTGTTACCGATTCATTTCGGAGCTGCTGGGCTGGGTTCGGCTGCCGCATTGCTCGAGTTGCTCGGCTATCGAATCGCGCCGCTCAACGCCCTTGGATTTCTCGCCGCCGGAATGGAGACCGCGCTTTGGTTCTGGCTTGAAGCAAACAGACACGGCGCAGCCGATCGCGCGTTGCACGAAGCCCGTTCCGGCTGGCTCATTCGCTCCGGCGAAATCTTGAGTGGGCCGCTCGCGTTAACTCTTCGCGGATTCGGACTCATTCCTTTCGCCGCGATTTCATTCTTGCTCGGCGCACTCGTTAGCCGCTTCGGCTGGGTCGCAGCGGGCAAAGTTTGCGGCTCCGATCCCGAAGCGGTTTTCGCCTCGCAACGCTGACGAAAAAATAGCCCAGCGTTTTAACGCTGGGTAAGACGTTCCACCCCTGCCATCAGTCCCGTCAGGGACGGAAGACCGCTCCCTTTGTTCTGCCGGCGTTAAAACGCTGGGTTATTTTCGATCCTCCAAAATCACGCGCTCGATGTGCGAGTAGATGTTGAACGACGGCGGACGAAGAAAACCGATGAGTGTTTGATTGCTCTCCCGCGCAAAACTTACCGCCAATGTCGAAGGCGCTGAGACAGCGACTACAATCGGAATGCCCGCAGCCAACGCTTTCTGCATGATCTCGAATGAAGCGCGTCCGCTAACCAGAAGAAGATGTCGATCTAATGGCAGAAGACCGTCCAGAAACGCGCGGCCGATCGCTTTGTCCACGGCATTATGTCGGCCAATGTCTTCACGGACGATTTTCAAATCCCCGGTAGGGCCAAAAATTCCGGCTGCGTGAATTCCACCGGTGCGCGCAAAATCGCTCTGTTGCTTTTGCAAAAGCGCGGGAAGCGAGAGCAATGTCTCGATGCCGATCCTGACGCTTGTCGATGCAACCGGCGGAAAATTTTGGCGGATCGTGTCGGTGCTTTCTTTGCCACAAATTCCGCAACTGCTTGAAATTGTTCCGAAGCGTCGCGCCGAATTTAATTTCAATTTCACACCAGCCGTGAGATTGACAATGATCACGTTCCTGCGGCTGGCAGAAATTTCCGCGATCTCCTGACGCTTGCGGACAATTGCTTCGGAAATAAGAAAACCAGCTGCGAGTTCTTCATCGTGACCCGGCGTGCGCATTGTCGTTGCTAGCGTCTTGCGCCCAATGCGAATCTCGAGCGGCTCTTCGATCGTTAGCTGGTCGCTTAGATAATCGAGCGAGCCGTCATCTTTTCGGCGGATGATTTTTTGTGAGTCGATGCTGTCCGCGTCTTTCATCTGCAATCTTTTCAGATATTGTTGCCGCAGGTGGAAGTCTGTCACTTGTACATTTCGCCCGGGCACAATTTTGTCGGCCACCACGGCCGGGAACCGGACACGCACCCGATGATTGAGGTGCGGATGATCGAATGCCTGGCTGATCGCGGCATCCGCGGCGATCGGTATTTCGATTTCAAAGACAATTACAAAGGACAGATCACATTTTTCTCGCTCGAAGTGTTCGATGAGCTTTGTGGTGCGCTCGAGTTGCCTGATCGTTCGCCCGCTTTAGTGCGTCGCAATGTCATGACGCGCGATGTCGATCTTAACGAATTGATTGGCCAGGACTTCGAAGTTCGAGGCGTTCGTTTTCACGGAGCCGAGGAATGCCGTCCCTGCTATTGGATGGACCGCGCCATTGCACCGGGTGCGGAAAAATTCCTTAAAGGCAGCGGCGGATTGCGCGCGCGCATTTTGACGAGTGGGGAACTGCATTCCTCTGCGAGAATTCTTGCCGCCGCCGAATGAACATCAGCGCGGTGTTGCTCGCGGGTGGCGAATCGCGTCGAATCGGCCGTGACAAAGCAACAATCCTCTTTCGCAGGAAACCGCTTTGGCAAATTCAACTCGATCTCCTGCGCAAATTGCAACCGGCGGAAATCTTCGCTTCGGCGCGAGCTGATCCAGTCTGGCGACCACCAGATGTAACGTTTGTGCCCGACGAGCCCCCATCTCGCGGTCCGCTCAGTGGGTTGAGCGCGACATTGGCGCGAATCCGAAGCAGTCATTTGCTGGCTCTGGCTATCGACATGCCATTGATGAACGAAGGACACCTGCGTTTTCTTTGCAACCAGATTGAGCCAGGTTGCGGCGTCTTGCCAATGATCGGCGATCAAGCTGAGCCACTCGCGGCGATTTATCCAGCCGATGCTCATGATAGCTTTGCCGCGGCGCTTTCCGGAATCGATTTTTCATTGCAGACGTTAACGAATCAGCTCGTGCAAATGGGCAAGTTGCGGGCCGTTCGAGTGGCTGAGAAAGAGCAACGATGCTACCGGAACCTCAACGAGCCTGGTGACATGGACGACCAGCATGGGTTCGCTAATTGCGTTGTAAATTGAACTAATCGAGCGTTGTTGCACGGCAGCAGATCACGCCCGCATGAACTGGATGAATCGGCTCCGCAGCCTTTGGAATCTTGAGAATATCAAGATCGTCAGGCGAATCATCGTCTCCGTTGTTGGAGCCACGGTGTTATTGATCGGCGTTGCGCTCCTAGTTTTGCCGGGTCCGGCGTTCATCGTCATACCAATTGGGCTCGCCATTCTTGCTACGGAATACGCATGGGCGCGCCATTGGCTGAGAAAAGTTCGTCGGATCGCCACCGGCGTTATTTCGGGCCGCAACGCACCAGATCAGGAACGTCAAATGCGGGATGCCGTTCGCAACGAGCAGACGCATCATGTCGAGCCGGATTGAGATTGTGCAATGAGTGGCCAATAGCAATCATCGCCGTTGAATCCGCATGGCCACCGAGCTTCCGACCGACCAAGCGCCGGAATCAGCTTTCACCGCGTCCCCAGAACGCGCGGATGAAATCTTCCTCGAAGGACCGCGCTCGCGTTTCGACGAATTCATCACCCTCTTGCGAGTGATGCGCGATTTCCTGCGCGGTTTTCGCACCCTGCACTTCGTCGGCCCATGCGTGACGGTTTTTGGTTCATCCCGCATTAAGCGCGACGATCCTAATTACGAACTTGCCCGAAAAATGGGCGCGGCCATTGCGCGGCTCGGGTTCACTGTGATGACTGGCGGCGGGCCTGGGATCATGGAGGCTGCGAACCGCGGCGCTAAAGAAGTCGGTGGGCGCTCCGTCGGCTGCACCATTGAATTGCCGTCCGAACAACCGGCAAATGCCTATCTCGACCGCTGCGTGCGAATGCATTATTTCTTCGCCCGCAAAGCGCTCCTGGTGAAATATTCCTATGCTTTTGTTGTCATGCCCGGCGGCGCAGGCACGCTCGACGAGTTGTTCGA
>JBIOVE010000066.1:0-8309 GCA_044867565.1 Candidatus Udaeobacter sp.
GCTTTAACAATCCACTCGGCGCGTGTCCGGAATGCCGTGGGTTCGGTCGCACCATCGCGCTCGATCTGGACAAAGCGATTCCTGATCGCACTCTCAGCATCAAGCAAGGCGTCGTGCGGGCTTTTCGCGGCGCTGAATTTGGCGAATCGCAAAAGGATTTGCTCCGGGCCTGCGCTCGCGAAGAGATCGATATCAACGTTCCATTCGAGGAATTGCCGAAAACGGATCAGGACTTCGTGATCAATGGCGAGAAGCGCTCAGGTGATCATACCGACGAGGATTACGAAAACGATCGCTGGTATGGCGTGCGCGGTTTTTTCCGATGGCTCGAGAGCAAGACCTATAAAATGCACGTGCGCGTTTTGCTCAGCCGTTATCGCGCTTATACAATCTGCCCGAGTTGCAATGGCGGACGTTTTCAGCCCGCGACGCTGAATTACAGGATTTCCGCCAAATCCGAAATCCGAAATCCCAAATCCGAAATTCTTTTGTCCCTTCCCGGGTTCGCCGCGCTCTCCATTTCCGACGCGCGCGATTTTCTGAGCAAGATCGATACTGCGCCTAACGATTCGACCGCGCAAATGTTACGCAACGAGATTTGCGCGCGGCTGAATTATCTTTGTGAGGTCGGCGTTGGTTATCTCACGCTCGATCGATCGACGCGCACGCTGAGCGGCGGAGAAGTACAACGCGTCAATCTAACGACCTGCCTGGGAGCCTCGCTCGTGAATACGCTGTTCGTCATGGACGAACCGAGCGTCGGGTTGCATCCGCGTGACGTTGGCCGGCTCGTCCGCGTGATGCATAATTTGCGCGACAAAGGTAACACTCTCCTCGTAGTCGAGCACGAGGAACAAATCATCCGCGCGGCCGACAATTTGATCGATATCGGCCCGGGACGCGGTGAGCGGGGCGGCGAATTGGTCTGGAGCGGCGCGCTCGACTCGTTCTTTGGTGGATCGCGTTCTCCGAACGCGATGCCAACTAAAATCACGCAGCGATCAAATTTGAGCCGCTTGGCGGCTTTTGATATGACATCGGCTTCGGAGAAGCCGATCCACCGCTCGCTTACTTTCGATTACCTCAGCGGACGCAAATCTATTTCGGTCCCGAAATCGCGGCGTCGATCGACATCGTCGCTCAAGATTACCGGGGCGCGTCAGCACAATCTGAAGAATATCGATGTCGATCTTCCGCTCGGCGTATTCACCTGTATTACGGGGGTCTCGGGCTCCGGGAAATCCACGCTCATCCACGAGGTGCTTTACGGGAATCTCTTGCGCGCGAAAGGCCAGTCATCCGATCAGGAACCAGGCGCGTGCAAATCTGTGACCGGAGCGCACCGCATCGGCGATGTCGTAATGGTCGATCAAGCGCCGCTGGCACGCACGCCGCGTTCGACGCCGATTCTTTATCTCGGACTTTACGATCGGGTGCGCGAATTGTTCGCGGCGCAACCGGAAGCGATGGCGCAAGGACTTACTGCAAGTGCGTTCTCATTCAATTCCGGAAGCGGACGGTGCGAGCGCTGCTCGGGCACAGGTTATGAAAAGATCGAGATGCAATTTTTGAGCGATCTTTTTGTGCGCTGCGCCGAGTGCGAAGGACGCCGTTTTCAACCGCATGTGTTGAAAGTGCAACTGCACGGCAAATCGATCCACGATCTGTTGGAGTTGACCGTGAGCGAAGCGATTCAGTTCTTTGCGCAGATCGGCGAAGAGAAAAACATATCTGAGCCCCTCAAAGTCCTCGAGGAAGTCGGTCTCGGTTATCTCAGATTGGGCCAGCCGCTCAATACCTTGTCCGGCGGCGAATCGCAAAGGCTGAAGCTGGTTCGGCATTTGGCCGATACCCAGTCAGCTAACGAATCGAACGGTGAAACGGAACAAAACGGCGATCTCTTTATCTTCGACGAGCCGACGACCGGATTGCACTTCGATGATGTCGCGATGCTGTTGCGATTATTTCAGCGTCTGGTCGATCGCGGCCATTCCATTGTGGTGATTGAGCATAATCTCGAAGTCATTAAATGCGCCGATTGGATTGTCGATCTTGGACCGGAAGCCGGAGACAAAGGCGGCGAAGTAATCGCGGCCGGAACGCCGGAGCAAATTGCACATGTCGAGTCATCGCACACCGGAAAATTCTTGCGCACGATTCTGGGGAGCGCTCGCGCCTCGCGTGCTGTTTTCGGCGCCTCGCCGAAAACCGTCCCACGACGCGGCAGCTACTCTGATGACGAAGAAACGCTTGCATTACGCGCAGCTGAAGAGCCGCCGGGCTGGCAGCCTGTGCTCCCCGGAAATCAGAATGGCAACGGCGCCATTGCCATTCACGGCGCGCGTGAGCATAACCTGAAAAATATCGATGTCGCGATTCCGCGCGGGCAAATGGTTGTCATTACAGGCCTAAGCGGTTCGGGCAAATCGACGCTCGCGTTCGACATTCTGTTCGCCGAAGGACAGCGAAGATTTCTCGACAGCATGTCGCCTTACGCGCGGCAGTTTGTCGAGCAACTCGAAAAACCCGATGTCGATCTTATCGAGGGTTTGCCGCCAAGCGTCGCCATCGAGCAACGCGTTACGCGCGGAGGAGGCAAATCGACCGTAGCGACGGTGACGGAAGTCTATCATTTCCTGCGGCTGCTCTTTGCCAAAACCGGAACGCAATTCTGTCCCGATTGCGATTTGCCGGTGGCGAAACAGAGCGTCGCCGCGATCGTGAAACGGGTCGAGACGGCGGCGAAACGCGGAGTGCTCAAAGTGCTCGCGCCGCTCGTCAAAGCGCGCAAAGGTTTTCACACCGATGTGGCGCATTGGGCTGAGCGGCAGGGTTTCGGCACTCTTTATGTTGATGGAGCGCTGGTCCCGATCTCGCATTTTCGGAAACTGGAGCGCTTCAAGGAACACACGATTTCTGTGGTGATTGGCGTGATTGACGCGAAGCGAATTTTGAAAGCGCGACTTCTCACACAGCGCGCACTCGAAATTGGTCGCGGCACGGCGCACCTGCTCGACTCGAAAAACCGGCTCACGATCATGAGCACGGAGATGAGTTGCCCCGGCTGCGGTCGCGCGTTCGAGGAACTCGATCCGCGCTTGTTCTCCTTTAATTCGCCGCACGGCGCGTGCGAAGAATGCGGCGGATTCGGCGAAATTTGGGACCGCGATCAGCAAACCGGCGCGAGCGACGATGGCGAATCGGTTCTGGAGAATGAACTGGCGGCCGAGCGCGAGTCCGAATGGATCGACGAAGATGACGCGCGTGAGTGTCCGGCGTGTCACGGCTCGCGCTTGAATGCGGTGGCGCGTCACGTGCGCGTGCAACGCTACACGATCAATAATTTCACCGCGCTTTCCGCGAGCGAAGCCCGCAAATTAATCGAGAAACTGCGTTTTCGTGGAACGCCAAAGACTATTGCGGGCGAATTGTTGCCCGAAATTCAGCAGCGTTTGCGTTTCATGGAGAACGTCGGCCTCGGTTATCTTGCGCTGGGCCGTTCGGCGAAAACGTTAAGCGGAGGCGAATCACAGCGAATCCGTCTGGCTGCGCAACTTGGATCGAATCTGCGCGGCGTCCTTTACGTGTTGGACGAGCCGACGATCGGTTTGCATCCGCGAGATAATTTACGCTTGCTCGATACGCTGACCGCGCTGCGCAAGAAGGGAAACTCGCTGATCATTGTCGAGCACGACGAGGAAACCATGCGGCGCGCCGATCACATTGTTGATCTTGGCCCCCGCGCAGGCGTGAATGGCGGGGAAGTAGTCGCGCAGGGAGCGTTGCGCGACATTAAGCGCGCGAAAAACTCCGAAACGGCGCGCTGTTTAAAATTACCGGTCCGTCATCCCATCCGGAAATCGCGACGGTCGCTGCGCGATGTCGAAAACTGGATCGAAATCCGTGACGCGCGGGCGAACAATTTGAAAGATGTCGATGTTCGCTTTCCGATCGGAAGACTTTCCGTGATCACCGGGATTTCCGGTTCGGGAAAATCGACGTTGATGCACGACGTGTTACTACCGACAATTCGCGAAAGCTTGGGTAGAGCACGCGTCTCGCGTGCTGGCGACGGTGTCCCGCCGTCGCGATCTTCTTTAAAACAGAAAGAGCTTTTCGGCGAAGGCGCCGAAAAGGACACGCGAGGCGGGTGTGCTCCCCAGCAACAGATTCGCGGCGCGAACGCGATCGAAGCGGTGTATGAAGTCGATCAATCGCCGATCGGCAAAACGTCGCGCTCCACGCCCGGCACGTACATCAAAGTCTTTGACGAAATCCGGAATCTTTACGCGCAACTCCCGGTCTCACGCGTGCGCGGGTATTCGGCGAGCCGCTTTTCTTTCAACGCGGAAGGCGGCCGTTGCGAAACCTGCAAAGGCCAGGGCGTGATCAAGCTGGAAATGAATTTTCTGCCGAGCAGTTATGTGCCGTGCGAAGATTGCCGCGGCCGCCGCTACAATCCGCAAACGCTCGAAGTTCTCTATAACGAAAAATCGATCGGCGACGTTATGGAAATGACGATCGAGGAAGCGGCGCAATTCTTTTCCGCGCATCCGAAAATCGCGCGTGCGCTTTCATTGCTGGTCGATACCGGCCTTGGCTATCTCAAACTTGGGCAGCCCAGCCCGACGTTGAGCGGCGGCGAAGCGCAACGGCTTAAGCTGGTGACGCAATTAAAACGCGGAGTTAATCGCGCGGCGAACGAGCGGATTCGAAAAATGCGCAAACCCGGATCGACGTTGTATTTGCTCGAGGAACCGACCATCGGTCTGCACATGGCTGACGTGGAACTGCTGCTCAACGTGCTTCATCGGCTCGTGGACGAAGGTAACACGGTGATCGTGATCGAACACAATCTCAGCGTCATCGCGGAAGCGGATTACATTGTCGATCTCGGCCCGGAGGCCGGCACGAAAGGCGGCAAGGTCGTGGCGTCCGGAACGCCGGAGCAGGTCGCGAAGCATCGCATCAGTCGGACCGCGCCATTTCTGCGCAAAGTTTTGACGGGGAGCGCGGGCTTGTAGCCCGCTTCATCCTGCATTTTGCCGGATGACTCTTTGGCGCGAGGGTAAATTGACATCATTATCCGCGTAAAACGCTGTCGCAGGTTCGCGGCAGAATGCCGCGAACCGCGGGCAACATGCCCGCGCTCCCCATTTGCATGCGAGAAATCGGCGTGGATATAATCGCCGCACCAATGCTCGCTTATTATCTTCACGATCTCGATCCGATTATCTTTCGGATCTACGATAACGTCGGACCGCGCTGGTACGGCCTGGCTTATGTGCTGGCTTTCATTTGCAGCTACGTCCTTCTGCGCGTCCTGGCGAAGACCGGTTATGCGGACCTGCCTGTGGCAAATGTGGGAGACTTTATCACAGGCTGCGCGCTTTTCGGTGTGATCATCGGCGGACGGCTTGGTTACGTTTTTTTCTATAAACCTGAAATGCTGCGGGAACCGTTGTCGATCCTGAGGGTGTGGGAAGGCGGGATGTCGAGCCACGGCGGCATGATCGGACTGTTGCTCTTCACTTTTTACTACGCGCATCGGCACAAAATTTCGTGGATGAATTTGGGAGACAATCTTGTCGTGACTGCGCCGATTGGTTTGTTCTTTGGCCGCTGCGCGAATTTTATCAACGGAGAACTTTACGGGCGAAAAATCACGAATGTTCCGTGGGCGATGCAGTTCCCGAAGGAGTTGCTCGATCATCCCGACGAAGCAAAGCAAGCGGTGGCGACATGCATTCGAATTGATCCATCGCTGACCACAGCGGACGCGATTATCAGAGCGGTGGATCATCAACCGCAGGTCGCGACCGCATTGCGCTCGATACTAACACCGCGCCATCCATCGCAGCTTTACGAGGCGTTTTTCGAAGGGATTGTGTTGTTCGCGATGTTGTGGCTCGTGCGCACACGCACGCACCAGCCCAACGGAGTGTTGACCGGACTGTTCTTTATTTTGTACGCGATTTTTCGCATCGTGATCGAATATTTTCGCGAACCCGATGCAGAGTTGATAGGCGCTTTCACGCGCGGCCAGTTCTTTTCGTTCTTCTTGATCGCGATCGGTGTCGCGTTTGTCGCGGCCGCAAAAATGCGGCCGACGTATCCGAAGAAAATGTAATGTCCTGTCGAGCAGAGTCTCCCGCTGCTGCGGGATCATTATTGATTTGATAACAGTAAGAGATTCCTCGACTTCGCTGCGCTGCGCTCGGAATGACAAGGGAGGGACTCGAAATGACAAGTAGCGTTTCCGTAAAACGGCGCTATTACTTATGCCAGTGACGCGGAGATGCTCATTGCGACATTCCTAGCGGCCGGCGGTCTCGTTTTTGCGTTCGATCACGCGACGATCGCAGGAAAGCTCGTCCTCTCTCTTCTCGCTGTCGCCTCAATCTTCAGTTGGTCGATCATGATCACGAAGTTGCGCGTTATCCGGTTCGCGCGGCAACAGAACGCCCGGTTCCTCGCGGCTTTTCGGCAAGATCGACAACCACTGCGTTTGTTTGAGAAGAATGCACGATTTCCGGGATCGCCGGTGTTCAATGTCTATCGCGCCGGGTGCGAAGAAATGACATTTCATCTTCTCGGTTCGCCGGAAGTGGATGACACGTTTCGCGCGCGACTCGAAATCGCTGATAAAATTTCGCCGGCACAAATGGGCGCAGTGAATGCCGCCATGGAGCGAGCCGTGGGGGAGACGGCGCTGGCCCTCGAATCGCAAATGATTTTGCTCGCCACTGCGGTGAGCGGTTCGCCCTTTCTCGGATTGCTCGGAACGGTCTGGGGCGTGATGGACGCTTTTACCGGTGTTGCCGAAGCAGGCGCGCCGAATCTTGCCTCGATGGCGCCCGGCGTTTCCGGTGCGCTCATCACCACGGTGACCGCGCTCTGTGTCGCCATCCCGGCCATGTTTGGTTACAATTTTCTCATCACCAGCATTCGTGGCGTCATTGTCGAAATGGACAACTTTGCTGCCGAACTTGCGTCTGAGTTCGAGCACAAATACGTCGATCACGGCTCGCGCGAATCGATCTTTCGCAAATGAGGCGCTACTCGCAACGCAATAACCTGACAACGCTCAGCGAGATCAACGTCACGCCGTTGCTCGATCTCGCGTTTGTGCTGCTGATCATTTTCATGATCACGACGCCGTTGCTCGAAAACAGCATGAGCCTGGTAATCCCATCCAGCGGGGCGACCAATCCGCCGATCAATTCATCCCAGGTGCAAACGATCTCGATCGACCGCAGCGAGACGATCCGGTTTAACAATCAGGTGGTCGACTTAGAAACGCTTACGACGCAACTCATTCAGTTGAAGCAGGCCAATCCGGATGTGGCGATCGTGATTCGACCGGATCGCGAGTTGCCCGTGCAAAAATTGATTACGCTGATGGATGCGCTGCGACGCGCGCAAATTACAAAGGTCGGTATCGCTACAAAAGCCGAGTCGAAATAGATGGCGAAAGACAGCCGGTTTTGGCGAAACGTCACCCTGATTGCGCTCGCACACGTTGCGCTTCTGCTGGGATTGATTCGGTGGAGTGTCGAAGCCAGGAGCTCCTCAGACGTCCAAAGCATCATTTGGATTAGTGGCGCGGAGGATGTTGCGGCTAACGAGCCGGAGAGCGGCGCATCGCAGACCGTAAGACTTTCAACTCCGCCACCGGAATTGGAGCCATTGGAAAAAGTTGAAGCGGAAAGGAAGCAGCCTCTTCTGGCCGCCGCGAAGAGCGAAATCGAATTGCCGACACCAACATCGACACCTACGCCAAGACCAACTGTGACTCCGACACCGAAAGCAAGGGAAACGCCAGAACCAACTCCGAAACCAACCCCAAAGAAAACCGTGTTGGCAAAAGCTTCTCCAAAACCATCGCCGAAAGAGAAGCGAAGTCCGACCCCGAAAGCAATCGGGGCTAAAAAGAAAGAGCAACCCGACGCAACCGCAGAGAAGAAGAAGATTACGAAAACAGCTCTAGTTAAGAATGAATCTTCATCTCAGACCAGCACCGGGGAAACAGGTTCAGGAGGCAAAGTTGGACACACCGGCGGCGGGAACAGCACATCCGAGTTCGGCTGGTATGGCAATATGCTCCATGATCGTTTTTACAGCGCCTGGATCCAGCCAACGACCAACGTCCCTTCCGGCAGCAAGATTTCGACGTTGGTCAAGATTCGAATCGAGAAGGACGGTCGCGTTTCCAAGTTCGAAATCGTTAAACCGTCGGGGAACGTTGTGGTGAATGAATCAGTCGCTGCGATCGCAAACCGAGTCACCCAAGTCGATCCGCCGCCTGA
>JBIOVE010000067.1:0-7372 GCA_044867565.1 Candidatus Udaeobacter sp.
CGAATGACGAAGGAAGCTCGAATGTTCGAAATCATGAAGGGCCGGTCAGATTTCGCCACTCTTCGGTGACAGCCATTTTTCATCGCGAACACGATTTTCTTTTTGAGTAATGGCGTTGTGAAACCGATCAGAATCTGTTTGTCACTGACGAGCCTGATGATTGCTGCGGCAATCTGGCTGGGGACAGCAAACGCCGCTTCAGCTGGGCATCAGGACTCGACTCCGCAGGAAGTGTTCGACTCGATGCGTGGCAGTTTTCAGCCAGCTAAGGCAAAGGGTGTGCACGCCCATTATCAATGGGACTTGAGTGGGCCGCACGGCGGGCAATGGTGGATCGCTGTAGACGATGGCGCCTACAAGATGGGCAAAGGAAAGATCGACCGTCCAAACGTAACTTTCGTGGCGAAAGACAAGGATTGGGTCGCCGTTTCAAATGGCCAACTCGGAGGCACCTGGGCGTATATGACTGGCAGGCTAAAAATTCGCGGCGATCAGGGACTGGCTAGAAAGCTCGGCCAGATATTCCCTTAGAATTTTGCCTCTGCGGCAATTCTGACATAAGGGGCCGGATCCATTCGCTTGGACTGGTTGGCCCGGAAAAAATTGAACTCCCGGCCGAATGTGACGCCTGCGCCCGCAATGATCTTGAACGGCTTGAATCCGGAATAAGCCACCTGCCCACCGGCACGATTCTCGCTGTATTGAACGATGGCATTGTGCAATTGCAATTTTCGTTCCGTCGTTAGCACGTCATCGGTGCGAAAGCTTGTGAAGTTGAGCTCGCCTGTCAGCCGCAATTCCCAATCGTCACTGGGTCGGTAAACCAGCGCCGGCCTCGGGAAGACGCCTTGAATCCGGAGCTTATCGCTAATCAGCCAGATGAGGCCGCCGCCGGGAGCAACTACCGGATCCTGGTAAAGGGCACCTCCGAGGCCAATGACACCGAAGATTTTGTCTTTCTTCAGTGGGACGGTCATAAAAATTTTCCAGGGGATGTCGAAAGCATCACCGGTCACGCTATCTTGAAAGTAAAAACCCGGGTCGATCTCGATACCTGCCCCGGCATGGTCTTTGACAACGTATTCGACAGCCAGATGAGCCATGGCCGCTTGAAGATGATCGGGCAGTCCGTTGTCCGTTCCGTCGAAATCATAGCGCTCGTATTCGACACCAGCGCGAAAGTACCATTTGCCTGTAATCCGAAAACGATGGTCGTAACTAAAATCATTGTAGAGCGAATTACCGTGCCCGAGTTTGGACTCCTTGAAATCGCTCCGGAATGTGTAGGTCGTTTCATAGTAGAAAAGCTCGTGCGAGGTTTCTTCCGCTGGCGCGAGGGGTGGTGGCACCTCAAAGGCCGCCGTGTTGGCAACAGCTGGCGGTGGGACCTCATAGGCCGCTGTCCCAGCGACAGCTGAGGTGGCGGCGCTAAAAAGCAGGGCGACAACGAACTTTCTAACGTTTTTCATACTGTGGTTAAAGCGAGCGGTCATCGACTAATCGAGTGAACAAGGCGATCCCCGTGTATCGGAGTGGAAATATTTTAGCAAGGAGTATTTTGGAATCCCTGTTCTTGGCGATTTTTTTCTTCGCTCGTTCGAGCCCAGTTGGTAATGACTTTTGACGCGAATATCGTGAGTTGACTAACGCGATTTCGCGGATAAGGTCCAAGTCGCTCTTGTGACTCACGCACTGATTCTCCCCCAGAATTCCGTGGCCCTGGTCAATCCTCTAGCGGGAGCTGATCATGAGGTCGCGACATGGTTCCGAGCGCACCTAAACGACACATTTGTGACTGTGCTACGAGCCATTACCGACTTTGGTTCGGGCGAGCGGATCGGCATTATTCTGTTTTTCGTGGTCTTGTTTTTCGTTTGGAAACGCTGGTGGCCTTCTCTCGTCACGCTTGTCGTCGCTGTGCCTGGCGGCATGTTGCTTAATGAATTGGTGAAGGTTTTTGTTCAGCGGCATCGCCCTTTTGTCGATGGCCCGTTTGTGGATTGGTCTGGTTACAGTTTTGCCAGTGGTCACACAATTGGAGCAACTCTTCTTTACGGCCAACTCGCGCTTTTTATCCTGCCTGCCATGAGGGCGCGCAACTGGCGAATAGTAACGGTTTTCAGCGCCGCACTGCTCATCGGCTTGGTGGGATTCAGTCGCATTGCTTTGGGCGCACATTTTTTGACGGATGTTTTAGCGGCAATCATTTTCGGTGTTCTATGGTTGGCGTTTTGTTTGATTGCGGGTAAGCCACTGCGACGCAGAATCATTCTGACAACTGATGTGCCTCTTGTCGGCGAGCCCGCACTGGTGCGCGTCGAAGAGACAAAACAGCCGGCGCGAACTCTCGTGGGCTGATCAGGTCTCGCTTTGCGCGGATCTGCGCAGGCCTTGGCTTTTCCTCGTCACATAGGCGCATCTTTTCGCGCGCGCCCGAACTGGTCTCGAAGACGGATGAAAGCGCCGGACAAACTCCAAATAACCATATGGTTGCTTGGCCTTGCTGGAGCTGCGCTTTTCACTTTCCTGCTTATTCACCAGGGGGCCTCCCAGGTGGGGAAAGCATTTGCCGCCGCCGGCTGGGCTATTGCCGCAGTTGTGGCTTGCCACTTCGCGGTGCCGGTGTTTCTCGACGCGATCGCGTGGTGGGTTCTGTTTCCGAAATCCGATCATTTGCCCCTGCGCAAGCTCCTTTGGATGCGTTGGATCGGTGAGTCGGTCAGCACTCTCGTGCCCTCCGCTGCAGTCGGGGGAGACATTGTCCGGGCGCGGTTAGCGGCGATAAACGGCGCGCCAGTGCCGATCGCGGCTGGGAGCGTTCTGGTGGACCTTACGCTGGGGGTTTTCACACAGGCCGTTTTTACTGTGCTGGGACTGGTCCTGTTGGTAAGTGTGACCGAACAGAGAAATTTTGTTCGCCCGACCCTGGTCGGAACGCTCATCGGTGTTCTTGGTATTGCTGGCTTTTACTTCGTGCAACGGCGAGGCATGTTCCGATTTCTGGCTCGCGTCGTCGCGCGGTTGGCGAATTCGCCACAGTGGCATTCGCTGGTGGACAGTGGCGAGACGCTCGATCGGACCATTCGCGCGCTCTACGCGCGTCGGCGCGCGGTCCTGCTGTGTTGTTTCTGGACGATCCTCTCGCTGGTCGGCGGATCCGGCGAAATTTGGATCGCACTTTATGCGCTCAATCTCCACGCGACGTTCGTTAACGCGCTCATTCTGCAAAGCATGGTGTTGACAATTCGCTCCGCAGCTTTTGCGGTTCCGGGAGGGTTGGGCGTGCAGGAAGGCGGTTATCTTTTCGTAGGCAACCTTCTCGGCATTCCCGGAGATGCGGCCTTCGCCCTGTCGCTAATCGCAAGAGTGCGTGAACTTGCTCTTGGCATCCCAGGACTCATTTCCTGGCAACTGATTGAAGCGCGCCGCCTCTGGCGTGCGCGTTTGGCAATTGTGCGATAGCGTTCCAGGTTGGTGATTATGTCTTGGAGCTTTGCCAGCCGCCGTTTTACTTTTGCCGGCTTCGCAAAGCTTGTGCGGACGCCCCACCAAATCCAGGCGAGACCGCTCGGAACAGCGAGTTGATTTTTCAATTCGGCAATCACATCCGTATCTCCGTAAGTGTTAAGGAAGCAAAGTGCGAAAGGCAGCCATTGCCGACTGGGAGCGATTGCCAAGATGTCGAGCAAAAAAACGAGCAAATCATCTGCGTGCCGTGTGATCGCAGGGAGCGATTTGTGGTGGATGATTTCGAAGTCGATCAGCCTCGCCCGGCCTGCTTTCTCGTCATAAATAACATTGGTCGTCGTCGCATCGGCATGAGACCAGAGATCGCGAAATTCCTCGCTCCAGAATTGATGGGCGCGCCGAAACTCGCGGCCAGCCGCTTCCAGCATCGGCCGCGCCAGTGTGCCACGGTTCATATGATCCCAGAGGCTTTCACCGGGCAGTTTGTCGAAACAAACGGTCTTTGCGCCCGAAGTGAAAACGCGAAAACGATCGCCGTTCAGCATTTGAAAACACTCCACTTCCCAGCGTTTCCAATCTTCGGCTTTGCTCCAAAACCGGATCGGTATATTCGACATGCGAAAATACAAATTGGCCAGATCGGCCAATTGCTCGCCGTAGACCTGGCGGCGCTTAACCACGACTCGCCGCCCGCGGCGGACTTTCTCGAAGCTCGAGTTGAGCTTTAAGGAATCGACGAACGTCGTTGCCGCGTTGCTTAGAGCCTGAGGTATAAGCAGCTCTGCCAAACTTGTCCCGTTTTCCCGAGTTGGCATTTTCTCTCCCTATTCGACCGCATTGCTCCTGGCGGCCGTATGGCGCGGCGGCGGGGAGCGAGTCACCTCAAAGCAATTTACGCTTTCGGCAGAGCGATTGTTTCACCGATGTTCATCACCCGGAGCTCGGCTTTTACGTTGCGCCTTTTCAGTTCTCGCTTGAACGCTTCCGGTCTGCCGGTCAGCACTGGGAACGTTCCGTAGTGCATCGGAATCACCGTCCGCGGAGCCACCAGTTTTGCCGCTTCGGCCGCGCGCGCCGGTCCCATTGTAAAATGGTCGCCAATGCAAACCAGCATGATGTCGATCTTGTTAAATCGCGACACCAGCGCCATGTCCGAAAATAGATCCGTATCGCCTGTGTGATAAATTGTCGGTCCGTTGCGAATGGCAATGACAAGTCCGCTCGGAGTTCCGCCGTAAACGGGCGCCGAATTTTCGTCCGCCTCAACTCCTGTCCCGTGCCACGCCGGAACGAATGTGACGGCGACCTCGCTATTCAGCAGATTGAGCGTGCCGCCAAAATGGCCGGTCGTCTCGTTATCGGCAAGTTCGCTCGGATAACCCAGACCCGCAACCATCGCCGCGGATAAATCGAACGTGGCGACAAGCTTTGCCCGCGTCTTCTTTCCAATTTCTACTGCATTGCCCACGTGATCCGAATGCCCGTGCGAGACCAAGATAAGATCGACATCTTTCAGCGAGGAAAGTTCGTCCTTACCTTTATCGTAAACCGGGTTCGTGAGCCAGGGATCGATCAGAAGAACTTTCCCAGCCGGGCTCACGATCTTAAAAGCCGATTGGCCGTACCAGGTGAGTTGTGTTTCCATAGTAGTGACGAAACCGAAAACTTTTGTTCGAGCAAGGCCGGTTCAACGCTTCAACTCCGAAAGCCTTCGCGAGCAGGCGATTTAACGATTCAACGCCGCAAAGCCATTCGACATTCGGCATTCGTTATTTTAATTGAGGGCCTGTGGATCACGAACACGCCCATCAACATCTTGCCGCAACCGATCCTCGCCTGGCGGCGCTGATTGCACGATCGCTGCGTTACAATATCAAACCAGCCGCCCGTATCCGGCCGTTTCACGCGCTGGCCGAATCAATCGCTTATCAGCAATTGAGCGGCAAAGCCGCCGCCACCATCTTTGGCCGCGTTCGCGCTCTCTATCCCGGTGGAAAATGGCTCAATCCGGAAAAACTTCTCGCGACACCAGACGAAACGCTTCGTGAGGCTGGCCTTTCGCGCGGGAAGATTGCTGCATTAAAGGATCTCGCAGCGAAAACAATCGATGGCACGGTGCCGTCCGGGCGCGCGCTCGTTCGAATGAGCGATGACGAGATCGTCGCGCGTCTCATTACTGTGCGCGGCATCGGCCGTTGGACAGTCGAGATGCTTCTACTTTTCGATCTTGGCCGGCCCGATGTATGGCCGGTCGACGATTACGGAGTTCGTAAAGGCTTCGCCAAAACATTTGAGCGACGAAAACTGCCCACGCCGAAACAGCTCGTGAAAGTCGGCGAGAAATGGCGTCCATACCGCTCGGTTGCCGCGTGGTATTTCTGGCGCGCGCTGGATGCGCCGGAAAAGACCAATCGTTTCGACTGAGTTGTTGGTGGATCGAGCAGTCCCTTGCTCGATGCTAAATTTGGCGGCGAAGCCGCATATTGATTAACGTCGCCTGTCGGAACGGCCGATCCATCTTCGAAAGCAACACGCAGCATTGACTTTGCCGCCGAGCCTCACTAAAAGGCGAGGATTATGGCGACGATCCACGTTAACCGGGGCGCAACGAGTCTGGGCGCATTTCCCGAAGAAGAAGTTCGCGAGGGGCTGAGCACTGGCCGCTTCGCTTCCACCGATCTCGGCTGGCGCGAAGGCATGGCGAATTGGCAACCGCTCTCGCAATTTCCGGAGTTTGGCGCGGCCGCGCCCGCTCCGCCGCAAACTGGCGCAATATCGACGACCGCCCCACCGGCATCAACGCCTGCTGGAAAAACTGAGCCCCTCGCGATTTGGTCGTTCGCGCTGAGCCTGCTCAGTTTGGTTTGCTGCGGTTTTGTTCTTGGTATTCCTGGAGTGATCTGTGGGCATCTTGCGCTCTCGAAATTTCAAAAAGAACCGCAATTGCAAGGCAAGGGCTTCGCGGTGGCAGGGGTCGTGATCGGGTATGTGGCGATCGCGTTTTGGCTGATCTATGTCGTCTTTTTCGGGGGACTCACCGCTCTGCGGGAATTAACGCAGGGAAGCTCAAGGTGAAACATGCAACTGGTTCAGCGCCCGCTCGCGCGCGGTGAGACTAATCACGAATTTATTTGGTTGAGCGTTTCGGGCGTATCGCTCGGGGCGGCAGCAGCTTGGTTTGCATTCGGGTTGCCGTGGCCGCAGTGCCCATTCCATGAGCTGACCGGACTACCATGCCTGACTTGTGGCGCTACGCGATCGGCGATCGCATTTTTCCACGGAAATATTGCGAACGCGTGGAAGTGGAATCCACTCGTGTTCGCTTTTTTGTGCGGATTGTCAGCCTTTAATGTTTATGCATTGGTTGCGCTTGTGACGCGCGCGCCGCGTTTGCGAATTACGAATTTCAATCGATGCGAGAAAATTCTCATACGCGTATCGGTTGTCACCTTGCTCGCGTTGAACTGGACCTATCTGCTATCGCATTGGCGCGATTTTTAGAGCCTGCCTTGAGCGAAGTCGAATAGGTCGCACGGGTGGATCGAGCGCTGGACGTTTCGTTGCCTAATGAATCGGAATCCTCCCGACATCGTCTTCGGGCGCGCCGCGGTGCGCCTCGATGAACGCCGTTGGATCCAGCCAGCCCCGCGTATCTTCGCGATAACCCGGGCCGATAAACGGCGTAACGAATTCGCGCATTTCGAAAAGGAGATGGGCAAAATAGCGGCTGTCGGCAGTTCCAACGGTCGCGATTTGTTGCCCACGTCTGACTTCGTCTCCTACCTTCACAAGCATCGTTTCCAGGTGACCATAGTACGACTGCACATATTTGCGTTCGCCATTTTCAGCGTAGGCATGCAACACGGTGATGACGTTCCCCCAGCCGGGGCCACCCTCGCGCGCC
>JBIOVE010000068.1:0-4317 GCA_044867565.1 Candidatus Udaeobacter sp.
CGGATGCGGCCCGGTGGTCAGGTTCATCGTTTCGTAGTCGGCCTTTACCCGCTCCGGTAACGTCATCGGCATAAGCGGTGATCGCGGTTTCTGGGGAGCACAGGCTGCCAGCCTGTTGCGTCCGGCAGCTTGCCGGACGCGCCGCACGTTCTCGCGCGCGGGCTTCGAAGAAGTTTGCGGCAAGCTGCCGCAAACTGCAGGCTGGCAGCCTGCGCTCCCCAGAAGATCATCGTGCAACGCTTCCTCCACGTTCCACATTGCCGCGCGTCGATGTTCAGCAAAACAATTAAGCGCACCCAATTCCGCCAATGTCCGCAATTCGTCTTTGGAAACCTGGATGCGTCGCTTGAAATCGTCGAGTGACTCGAATGGTCGATCTTTGCGTTGTCGTACGAGTTCCTCGGCGTATTCCTGCTGTAATCCGTTTACCACGCAAAAGCCCAAATGCACTGTGTTGTCATCGACAACTGTGCAGCGCCAATCGGATTGCGAGATGCAAACCGGTTTGATGTTCAGCCCATGTCGCTGTGCATCTTTCACGATCGTTGCCGGGGTGTAAAAACCCATCGGCTGATTATTGAGCAAGCTGACGTAAAATTCCGCCGCGCGATGCACTTTCAAATACGCGCTGCCATAGGCGAGAATGGCAAAACTGATCGCATGCGATTCGGGAAATCCGTAAAGCGCAAATGAGCTAATTGATTGAATAATTTTCTCGATCTTGTCTGGGGCGATCCCTTTTCGCTCCATGGCCGCGCGCATTTTCGCGCAGACTTTCTGCATCCGTTCTTCGGAACGATGAAAACTGAGCGCGCGGCGCAGCTCCTCGGCCTCATTACCGGAAAAATCGGCCATGATCATCGCCATCTTAAGCATCTGTTCCTGAAATAAAGGGACACCGAGCGTACGCTTCAGGATCGGTTCGAGGCGTGGATCAAAATATGTAACTGGCTCACGTCCGGCGCGGCGCGCGAGATAAGGATGCACCATGTCTCCTTGGATCGGTCCCGGACGGATAATCGCCACTTCGATGACAACGTCATAAAAACATTTCGGTTTCATCCGCGGCAACGTGGCCATTTGCGCGCGGCTTTCGATTTGGAAAACGCCGACCGTGTCGGCGCGCTGCATGATCTCGAAGGTCGCCGGATCATCTTTCGGAATGTGAGCCAAATCGAGTGGCCGTCCGCGTTCGCGGCACAGCTCAAATGCATCCTGCATCACCGACATCATGCCGAGCCCGAGCAGATCGACTTTTACGATGCCGAGGTCTTCGCAATCGTCCTTGTCCCATTGTGCGACAACGCGCCCCGGCATCGACGCGTTTTCCAGCGGGACAAACGAACTGAGCTTGTTCTGGCAGATAATCATGCCACCGGAATGCTGGCCAAGATGCCGCGGCAATCCATAAATTGCGCGATAGAGTCTGATGAACGCCGGCATTCGCGGATGGTTTTTCGGCAAGCCAGCTTGCTCGATCTGCGATTCGAGATCGAGCGTGTGCGGGAAATCGCCGCTCGCGAACAAATGCGAGAAGCGATCGAGAATGCTGGGCGAAAAATTTAACACTTTACCGATTTCCCGTGCGGCACTTCGTCCGCGATAAGTGATAACATTTGCAGTCATAGCCGCCCCGTGCTTGCCGTAACGCCGATAAATTTCCTGAATCACCGCCTCGCGACGATCGCCGCTCGGAAGATCGAGATCGATATCCGGCCAGCCTTTGCGGCTCTCGTTTAAAAAACGTTCGAACACGAGATGACTGCTCACCGGATCGACCGGGGTAATCCCGAGACAATAACAGACGGCGCTATTGGCCGCGCTGCCCCGCCCTTGCACCATGATGTTGTGTTCGCGGCAAAAATTCACGATGTCCCAGACGATCAAAAAATATCCCGGGAACCCGAGCTTGCTGATGAGCGCGAGTTCTTCTTCAAGTTTCCGTTTTACCGCGGTGCTGATCGCTGCGTAACGCTGTTGCGCGCCGAACCAGACAATGGTGCGCAAAAATGAATCCATTGTGTGACCCGCCGGCACTGGATATTCGGGAAATTCATAGCCAAGATTTTCCAGCGAAAAGGCGAGCCGCTCCGCCAGGCGCGAAGTGTTTTCAATTGCTTCCGGCAGATCGCGAAAGAGTTCGCGCATTTTCGTGTCGCTCTTTAAATGCCGCTCGCTGTTTTGAGTGAACAATTTCCCTGCGGCATCCAGATGCGTGTGTTCGCGAATACAGGTGAAAACATCGAGCACCTCGCGCCCGTAAGGCTTCGCGTATTGCACCCCGTTTGTGGCGAGCAGCGGCAATCGATTTGCGCGCGCAAGATCGACAAGTTCGCGATTGATGCGTTCTTCGCCGCGCAAAAAATGTCGTTGAATCTCAACCAAAACATTTTCGCGCCCGAAAGCATGGATCAGAAACCGCGCGCGATCTTCCGAGTTCTGGGGAGCACAGGCTGCCAGCCTGTTGTTTGCGGCAGCTTGCTGCAAACTTCGTATCTCGCACGCGCCCACGTACCCTGCGTCCGGCAAGCTGCCGGACGCTACAGGCTGGCAGCCTGTGCTCCCCGATCCAAAGAGCGCAACCAATCCTTTCGCGAATTGCGGCAGCTCGCTCCACTGCACCGCGCACTTCCCTTTCTCGCTGCGCAAATGCGCCTGGGTCAGTAATTCGCAGAGATTTTTGTAGCCGGTTCGGTTTTCCACGAGCACGGGCAGAATGCTGCTATCGTCCATCTCCAATTCACAGCCAATGATCGGCCGAATATTTTGATCGCGCGCTGCAACCGAAAAGCGTTGCGCCCCGTAAATGCCATTCCGATCGAGCAACGCCATGGCCGGCATTTCCAATTCGGCGGCGGTCTCGGCCAATTGTTCCGGAAACGAAGCGCCGCGCAGGAAACTAAATGCGCTGCACGCATGTAACTCGATGTAAGGCATGGGTCGCCAACAATGTTCTACCCCTCTCCTTCAGGGAGAGGCGCGTGTGCGTTAGCACGGCCGGTGAGGAAATTCTAGCGTTCGCTAGTCATAAACCCCATCAATCTTCCAAGTTCCTTCGCTTTTATGAGCGCGAACCAAACTTCCATTCGCCAATTGCAGATCCCATTCTGCGCGACTCCAGGCCGTTTCATCCCACCAGTTTCCCGAAAGCAGATAAGGACCGCGTTGGGCGCCGACAGCGCGGACGCCCTCCAAAATCTTGTCGCTCCGAACATGCGCGGGCGTGTCATTATCCAACAAGACTGATACCGATAAGGCCGGCCGAAATCGACGCAAAGCAACGTGCGGCGACTCCAAAACAGAAGCCCTCACCCTACCCTCTCCCTCAGGGAGAGGCGCACGTGCAGCAGCACGGCGGTGAGGGAATTCATCAAGGGCGAACTTCCCCGTGAACGGTTCCATCTGAAATGCATCTGGCCGATGCGTTTCATCCAAAACAGGCGTGCCGACGCGATCGGCCCCCAGCAGAGCAGTCAAGCGCGCGAGTGTTTCTGATAGCTGATGCGGATTGCGTAATGTCGTTTCAAATAATCCAAATTGCTGCTTTGGAGGTTTAGCTGGCTGCGCGTCCAGCGAGACAGCAGTGATCGGATGTTCCGACTTAAAATTCTCCAGATGCGTATGCAGCATCCGAAAGAGAAGATCGACATCGTTAGTCGGCTGCGGGATTTTGAAACAACGTTCGTACTGTTGCTTATTCGTAAAAGTAATTCGCAGAGTGAGCTCTTTGACGACGAAATAGATCGCGCTCAGTCGCAATGAGAGCTGCTCCAAAAAGCGGCGCAGCATAAAAAGCAGCGGCTCAGCTGTTTCAATTTCATTTTCAAATTCGAAGCTCTCTTCAAACGACTCAGGCGGTCGGACCAGTTTGAGCGGACGATTGGATTGCCCGTTCGCGCGCTCCCACATTCGGATCGCTTCGGGACCGAGCCGGGCGCCAAGCTGCTCTTTATCCAGTGCGGCGAGATGGCCGAGGGTATGAATCCCCCACTTGTGCAGGATCGCTAGAATCTGCTGCCGATCTTTTTCTGCCGCGGTCTGTGACAAACCGAAGCGCTTCATGCACTCAATTTAAACTCAATTGAGCTTAATGTTCAAGTGAACATGTGGAATATGGACAATACCTGATAACCAGGATTTTCAGAACGCGATCAGATAATTTTAACCGGACATTTCGGGAGCGCCTGCAAAAACGCGCGCCCGTAAGCCTTGGTTACGATACGATTGTCCAGGATAACGATAATGCCGCGATCGCTCTTCGTTCGGATCAAGCGACCGACGCCTTGTCGAAGTTTTAGGATTGCTTCCGGCAACGAA
>JBIOVE010000069.1:0-30053 GCA_044867565.1 Candidatus Udaeobacter sp.
TGTCCGCATCGATCTTTCGGAAAATTTGGGACGTGATCTCAATTAAATAACTATCGAGCTCGCCTTTGTTCCATTCCGCGAAGACGTCGGCAAGCTCTGAAGCTTCCATCCCCAGGATATCCTTCAGGATCGCATAGGCTTCGCAAATCAATTGAATGTCGCCGTACTCGATTCCGTTGTGCACCATCTTGACATAATGGCCGGCGCCATCGGGCCCCATGTAACGGCAACACGGTTCGCCATCCACTTGCGCGGCGATTTTGCGGAAAATCGGCGCAATGATTTCCCATGATTCTCGCGAGCTGCCCGGCATCAGAGATGGGCCTTTGAACGCGCCTTCTTCGCCGCCGGAAACGCCCATGCCGACAAAATGAATGCCCCGACTTTCAAGATCTTTTCCGCGCCGCTGGGTGTCGGTGAAAAGTGAATTGCCTCCGTCGATGATGACGTCGCCTTTTTCCAACAGGGGGGCGAGTTGATTGATAACAGCGTCCACCGGCGCACCCGCTTTCACCATGATCATGGCTTTGCGCGGTCGTGTGAGCGCAGCGACAAATTCCTCCATCGTGCGTGTTGGCCGAATATTTTTATTTTTGGCGCGCCCCACCGCAAATTTGTCTGTGACTTCAGTGGTGCGATTGAAGACGGCAACAGAAAAGCCCTTCGATTCCATGTTCAGGACGAGATTTTCGCCCATCACCGCCAGACCGATCAGACCAATATCACATTGATTCGAAGTCATTTTAGTATCTTCTTGTCTGACGCCTCAAAACAGGGGAGACCTTACTGTAGCGAGTGCGTAGAGCGCATGGCAAATCCCGTTTGCGAAGTTTTATTGACCGAAGCACGGCTCACATCGCCTGAAAATGATCTCGATCTTGGTGTCGGCGCGATGGTCGATTTTTGGGGCATTGTGCGCAGATCCGAGGACGGGCGAGAAATCGACGGGATCCAATATGAAGCGCATCGGGAAATGGCCGAACATCAATTGAGACAAATTGCGCGGCAGGCGGCGGAGAAATTCATACTTGAGCTCGTTATCGTTTACCATCGAATCGGATTTATTGCTGTTGGCCAATCGTCGCTTTTCATGCGGGTGGCGAGCCGGCATCGCCCCGAGGCATTCCGGGCGAGTCAATGGATAGTAGATGAATTGAAGAAAAAGGTTCCAATTTGGAAGAGGCCGCGCTTTAGAACAGAGAATCAACGCCGGCCGGAGTCACCCCGCGACTGCGGGGCTACAACTGCGATTTCACGCGCATGAATTGGGCAAACCGAATCACCTTGAGCCGGCTTGTGCTGACGGTGCTCTTTGTTCTGGCGCTGAATTCCTCCTGGCAATACGCGCGCACGTCTGCGCTTGTGATTTTTCTCGTCGCCGGCCTGACAGATTTTATCGATGGGGAAATCGCCCGGCGCTATGGAGTCATCACAAATTTTGGCAAATTGATGGATCCGCTCGTGGACAAGATCATGATGGCAGCAGCGTTTATTTCGTTGGTGCCTCTCAAGGCCGTACCAGCGTGGGCAGCCACAGCAGTAGTAGCGCGGGATTTTTTGATTACCGGTCTGCGCCTGATGGCCAGCGCCAAAGGCCGGGTTCTTCCGGCCGAGCGGCTTGGCAAACAGAAGACCTCCTGGCAGATCATCACCGTCATTTTCTTTCTTACCCTTCTTTCAATAGCCGAGCTGCAGCATACGAGTGAAACATCGACGTGGTGGCTGCGGGCGTGGGACGAAGCCGGTCCAGTGCTCGTTTGGATTACGGTGGCCCTGACGATTTACTCCGGCGTGGGCTTCACCTGGCGGAATCGCGAGCTGATTGCGCCAGATCAATAGCGGGCAACGGGAATCGAACCCGCATGGCCAGCTTGGAAGGCTGGAACTTTACCATTAAGCTATGCCCGCGCGGTGTAAGAAGTGAACTCCGAAAGCATTCGCGAGTAAATACTGATCGGTGAATGGTGAATAGTCAAAGCTAACCACCGACTCCGGGGATGCGGAACACCTATTTTTCGAACGCGGTCGCGATCAGGGTGGCGTTGTGGCCGCCAAAACCAAAAGAATTATTTAACGCGACCCGTACTTTCTTTTCGCGAGCGACGTTTGGCGTGTAATCGAGGTCGCATTCTTCTTCGGGATTTTCGAGATTGATCGTTGGCGGGATCGCGGAATCGCGGATGGCGAGCGCACACGCCGCCATTTCTATTCCCCCGGCGCCTCCCAACAGGTGGCCTGTCATCGATTTGGTGGAGCTGATGGAAACTTTGTAAGCCTGTTCGCCAAATACTTGCTTGATCGCGCGCGTCTCGCAAACGTCGCCAATATCGGTCGAGGTTGCGTGCGCATTGATGTAATCAACCTGATCGGGAGAAAGGCACGCATGCTCGAGGGCCAGTTGCATGGCGCGCACTGCGCCTTCACCGTCTGGAGGCGGCGCGGTCATATGGTAGGCGTCCGCACAAGCTCCATAGCCTGTGAGCTCGCAATAAATCTTCGCGCCCCGTGCTTTCGCGTGTTCCAGCTCCTCCACGACCACGATGCCTGCACCCTCGCTTATGACAAAACCGTCTCGGTCGCGATCGAACGGCCGGGAGGCGCGTTCGGGTTCATCGTTGCGCGTGCTGAGCGCTTTCATGGCCGAAAATCCCGCAAGACCAATTGCCACAATCGGAGCCTCTGAACCGCCGGCCAGAAAAATGTCGGCATCGCCAAATTTTATGATCCGCCAGGATTCACCGATTGCGTTATTCGATGTCGCGCAAGCGGTAACAATGCACATATTTGGACCGCGCAGCCCGTACTCCATCGAGATGAGTCCACTCGCCATATTGCTGATCAACATCGGAATTGTGAACGGCGAGTTTCGTGACGGGCCTCTCGTCGACAGGATCGTCTGCTGATCCTGCAGTGTTTTCAGTCCGCCGATTCCACTGCTGACAATGACACCGAAGCGATCCCGCCGTCTCAGCTTCTCTACATCGATGCCGCTATCCTCGAGCGCCATTTTCGACGCTGCCAGCGCAAACTGCGCAAACCGATCCGTGCGGCGGACATCCTTCGGATTTTTAAAGAATGCTTTCGGGTCGAAATCGCGCACTTCGCCACCGATCTTGCAGTCGTAAGCGGTAGTATCGAACGCTTCTATTTTGCGAATGCCGCTGACGCCTTCTTTCAGATTCGACCAATATGTCTCCACGTCGTTGCCAACCGGCGTGATGGCGCCCAATCCAGTGATAACGACTCTGCGATCGTTGTTCATTTAGTGATTTAACGATTTAACGCGTGACGTTCCGGTGCTGATGGTTCGAGGTCAAAGCCGAATCGCTCAATCTCTAAATCGCTGAATCGCCAAATATTTCAGCTCGTTCCCATCCCGACGCTTTGCACGGTCTGGAAGAGTTTTCCTTCGGTCTTGATAGAGGGAGCGATGATAATCTCCGTTTGCTGAAATTCGGCAATATTGCGAGCGCCGACATTACCCATGCAGGTGGTAATTGCACCGACCAAATTTTGGCTGCCATCGTCAACTTCTGCCGGACCGAAGAGGATTTGCTTCAATGAACCGGTAGCGCCGACTTTGATACGCGTCCCTCGTGGGAGATTAGCATGTGGCGTGGCCATGCCCCAATGGTATCCGCAGCCGGGCGCTTCCTTCGCTTTCGCAAACGCGCTGCCCACCATCACTGCATCCGCACCGCAGGCGAGCGCTTTGCAAACGTCACCGCCTCGACTCATCCCGCCATCTGTAATGATTGGCACGTAACGCGATGTTTTTTTGAAGTAGGCATCGCGCGCCGCCGCGCAATCGACGGTCGCCGTTACCTGCGGGACACCAAGGCCGAGCACGCCGCGTGAAGTGCAAGCGGCTCCGGGTCCCACGCCGACCAAAACCGCGGCCGGCCCGCACTCCATGATCTCAAAGGTCACATCGTAACCGACCGTGTTTCCGACAATGACGGGAATGTGCATCTCGCGGCAGAATTTTTCCAGATCGAGCGATTTATACTCCGACGAAATATGTCTGACGGTGGAGACCGTGCTTTGGACGACGAAAACGTCCGCGCCTGCTTCCTGGGCGATCTTGCCAAATTCAGCCGCGCACTGCGGAATAGAACTTACCGCAGCGAGGGCGCCGCCATCCTTAATCTGGCGCACGCGCGCCGCGATTAAATCTTCCTGCACCGGCTCCTGGTAAATTCTTTGCAGGAGCGCGGTAATGTCCGATTTGTCTGCCTCGACGATTTTTTGCAGTACTTCCTGCGGATTTTTATAGCGCGTTTGCACTCCTTCGAGATTCAGAACGGCCAGCCCGCCTAGTTTACTCATGGCGATGGCGAAGTGGACATCGACTACTCCGTCCATCGCGCTGGCGAGAATGGGAATCTTTAATGCAAGTGTGTCCGCTGCTTTCCGCGGCAAACGAAAAGTGATATCCACTTCGTTTGGGTTAAACGTCACGCGACCGGGCACGAGCGCGATCTCGTCGAACCCATAGGTCACGCGTGCTTTGCGATTGCGGCCAATCCACATTCCCATTTTAAATTCGCTCCATCTTAAATCGTTCGTTTAAACTTCCACAGCGCGGGCACCGGGGAAGCAATGCATCTGTTCGGTCCTCAAATTCGAGCGCGCAAATCACGCAGCGCAACCGATGCTGTAGAGCCAGACGCTCTCTTCGCCGCCGGTTCCACTCTCCTACTATCCAGAGGACAAAAACCGCGGCAAGAAAAAGCAGCAAATAAATCGTGACAAGGGCGACGAGGCTGACGCGAATCACGGGGCAACGGTCTCCGTCGGTGTGGACCGCGGACGCGCAACGTCGGTGCCCCATTCGATTGTCGCAATTCCCCAAGTCAGAAATCGATCGATTTTCTCAGCGCTTGCCCGGCTTTGGGAAAAACGGCAGAGCGTGAGGTAGCGGCGCGCTTGTTCGTCCAGGGCCGGATCGCCTGAGGAATTGAGAGGGAAGCAGTAGTGAATTTCTCCGATCCCGCTTACCCCGACGCGAAAGCGGGCCGTTTCAGGTGTCTCGCCGCTGGATGCGGCAAAACTCGCAGGACCTGGCAAAGTCGGAGCGCCAAAAACCTCAAGCTCTTTTGAAAACGACACAGATGTTGTTGCCGGACCCATGGCGGGCGCGGTCTGTCGATGACTGAACGGCACGGCGCCCGGCGGCTGGGAACTGGGGATGCGCAGATCGAGAGCCAGTGGTGGAACCTGCTTCAATGCCGGCTCCACCGCTAGATAAGATGGTACGCGCTCAACCTTGGGTAAGGCGCGCAGCCCCGCTTCAGGTGGGCGCTGAGTTGTGAAGGCGAGCGCTGGATCTTCCGCGTCAATCCAGCGTAGCAGAGTCCGGCCTTCTTCGGAATTCGGAGTAATGACGCTGACGCGCGCTGGCGGCGGCAACAATGAGACTGTTGGCGGATATACAATTTGAAAAATATAGAAACAGAGAGCGTGCGCGACCAAAGAAAGCGCCAGGAAAGCGGCGAATGCGAGTTCGCGCCGCCGAGGTGGCTCCCAACTAAAAAGAAGTAGTTCGGCAGCAGGCTCAGATACGGGGGCATTCATTGCGGCGGAGTTCCAGCCAACGCCACGGAGGTGATCCCATGTTCAAGCGCGGCGTTTGTCACCTCGATAACGGTTTCATAGGGTGTCAAACGGTCGGCTTTAATGATAATGGATTGGCCCTCGCGCTTGGCCGCATCCAGCAATGGTCCAAGCTGCTCGAGCGTGATTTTTTGATCCCGGAAATAAATGGCCGGGACTGCGCCGCCGGTGATGCTAATGATTTGCTGGTTAATCTGCGGGCCAAGCGTAAAACGCGAAAAAGGCATCGAAACGGAAATCCCCGGTTGCAAAATAAAATTCGAACTGAGCAACAGGAAAAAAACCAGCAGGAAAGCGACGTCTACCAGCGCCAGGAGGACAAGCCAGCCGAAATTATATTCCTTCGTCCGGCTGAGCTTCATGACGCGCTGAAGTACTTAGCGATTCAACGTTCTAACGATTTAACGAATTGTCGATCTAAGAATCGATGCCTGCCTCAGATTGGGCTGCCTGCTCAGAGGGTTGGAAGCTGATAATACCGCTGATCGGCCGACTCTCTGTCAACATATGGACGATCTCAATTCCGGCGCGCTCCATGTCATGCAGCATGGTGCTCACCCGCGAAGAGAGATAGCTATAAGCGACAAAGGTTGGCGTGGCCACCACCAGACCCGCGGCAGTCGTCAGTAAACTCTTGTAAACGCCGCTGGAAAGCTCAGTCACCGTCGCATAGCCACCACTCGATGCAATGGTGCTAAATGCATCGATCATTCCGGCAACCGTGCCAAGCAATCCCAGCAAAGGCGCAAGAAAAGCGATCGTGGCCAGCACTCCGAGAAATCGCTCCAGCTTCGGCACCTCGAGTTGGGCGGCTTCCTGCACAATGTCGCGCAATTCTGCGCGGGGCGCATCGTGCTGGATGATGGCGGAATGAATCACTCGCGCGACCGGTCCCGGTGTCCCGGCCGATTCATGCAACGCCTCGGCGAAATTGCGGCGCCGGATAAGATTTGCCAGCCCTTTCAAGAATTCGCCGACGTGGATGGTCGCTCGATGAAAGTAGAGGAGGCGTTCGGCAAAGATGGCGATCGAAATGATGCTACAGGCAAGAATTGGCCACATTAACAATCCGCCTTTTTGGATGTAATCAATCACGTCGGTTTTTCTAGCCTTCTTTGGCAGCCGTGGCAAGCCAATGTCGATCATTGGGAGGCCTGATCGTAATGGCCCAGCATTTAACGCAAATCGAACCCGCCAGCGACGACGGAATCGACGCCCTTTCGCCTCTGGCGGACTTGTTCGTCTTCGATTTCGCTAAACCCAGCGTTGGAAACGCTGGGCTGTTTTTACACGTTAGCTCGCATCATCGTCACCTTTTCTCGCGCGATTTCGGCGAAGGGGAAGGGTTGGTAGTTCGCCCACTCGTCCGGCCCAGCAATTTGCCGGACGCGTCGAAGATGGAATAGCCGGTTTGTTTGCCGTTTTCATCGTAGATGTAAACGATTTTATGCAAAACGCGGCCGTCTTCGGCGCTTTGGGTTTCTTCCTGGAGACGGCCTGCGCTGTCGTATTTGTAATGGCTCAGAAATCGAAGACGACCGTCGGGTCCGAAAATGCGTCCGCTGGAAAAACGACCCGCATCATCCAGTTCATAACGAATTGTCTCACGGAGTTTGCCATCCTGACCGGTGGTCGTCGCTACAGCTTTGCGCTCCGTGCCATCGAATTGGTAAACGGTGCGTGAGCCGTCCGGTTTCATCGACACAGTCACTCGGACAGCGTTGCCCTCAGTTTTGTCCGTAGCCTGGCTAACCGCGATCTTGGCACCACATATCAGAACCGTGAAAACAATCGCCGGCGCAACTCGGAAAAGTTTCATGATTTGAGGAGCTTACGATTCAGGGGATGCCGTGCAAATGGCCATAAAATTTTTATTGACCGCGCGCCGGGAAAGTGGTTAAAAGTGGGGGCAAGTGGGGTAAAATGGATGAATTCTCCACCAAAGTATGGACTCCCTTTCTCCACCTGAACGCTTCTACGCGGGAGAGTTCCGCCATTCCATCGACGAGAAAAATCGCATCACAATCCCATCTCGTTGGAGGCGAGACAAAGCCGAGGAGTTCATCCTTTTACCCGAGGCGAGTCAGCATTTTTTGCTCGTCATGTCACCGGAGGAGTTTGCCCGGATGAGCTCAGCGGCAGAATTTAACGAGAGTGTTCCGGCGCGCGATCGCCGGGTTTTCTTGCGCCACCTGCACTCGCGCGCTCAGCACGCGGCGGCGGACCGGCAAGGGCGCCTCGTTTTGCCGGAAGAGCTTTGCAGGAGGGTTGGACTGAAAGGTGAAGTTGCCCTGGTGGGCGGGCGCGGGCGTTTTGAGATTTGGAATTTGCAACGCTGGAAACAGGCGCACGAGGAGGAAACGCCCACGTATCAGCATGTCGCGAATGTAATTGGTTTGTAAGCGGATGGTCCGGTTTAAAACTTATGAGCACATTGGTGTTTGAGCGGCCAGCCTGGTTCGCCGCCGATCCACTTTTTGTCGAAGAGGAGGCGCAGGAAATGGAGGATTTTATTTATCACCGTCCCGTGCTCGCGAGGGAAGTGGTGGAATTGCTCAAGCCGAAATCAGGTTCGATCGTTGTCGATGGAACCTGCGGCGGCGGCGGCCACACAGAAGTGCTTTTGAGCGCTGGCGCCGATGTCCTGGCCTTGGATCAAGATCCGGATGCAGTCCAACATGTGAGCGAGCGATTGGCACGCTCCGGCCAGCGTGTCGCCGTGCGGCAGGCGAATTTTCGGCATGCGGACAAGGTTCTCGACGACTTGGGGATTCGCACGATCGGCGGTGCGCTTCTCGACCTTGGCGTCTCGTCCCGGCAACTCGAAAATGCGGAGCGCGGTTTTAGTCTGGCGCGCAACGGTCCGCTCGACATGCGCATGGATCCACGGAACCAGCTGACTGCTGCCACTGTCGTGAACAATTACAGCGCAGAACAATTGACCCGATTATTTCGCGAGCTCGGGGAGGAACCGGCTGCGCGTCGCATCGCAAGCTTGATTGTAAAGATGCGGAAGTCCACTCCGTTCCGCGAGACTCTCCCGCTGGCGAATGCGATTGAAAAAGTTGTAGGCCGGCACGGACGGCGTCATCCAGCCACGCAAGTTTTTCAGGCGCTGCGGATGGAAGTGAATGACGAACTCGGCGCGCTCGAAGAGGGCCTGCGCGTTTTGACCATGCGACTCGAGCCGGGCGCGCGCATCGCTGTCATCGCTTTTCATTCTCTGGAAGACCGGATCGTGAAAAACTTCTTTCGCGATCACAGCCGGGAATGGCTCGATCGGCCGGAGTGGCCTGCGCCGCAGCGCAACCCCGATTACGACCTCAAGGTGGTTACCTCGAAACCGGTGGAGCCGAGCGAGGATGAACAACGCGCCAATCCCCGTTCGCGCAGCGCAAAGTTGCGTGTGGCCGAGAAAATTTAAAATGAGCCGTTCCCGTCGAAAAAATTGTAATGCGATAAACGCGGCCTCGCTCGCGCGTTGGATTGTTGTAACAGCGTTTCTCGCGCTTGCCGGGTTGAGCTACGTCTACTTGACGCTGCAACTCTATCATCTGGGCGATCGCAAGAAGGCAATCGAGAACGAGCTCGTTAGTCTCCGCACCCAAAACGATGTTGCCAGCGCGCAAATCGCGGCCCTGACCTCGCGCTCCGCTTTGCAGCGCCGATTGAAGGAAGGGTACTTGAAAATGATCCCGATTTCCGAGGCGAACATCGTGCGGCTTACAATTCCTGCGCAACGGCCCGACGAAGACGCAATTCAACCCGTGGCAAACCAGTCTGGTACAAGATGAACCCGAAGAGCTGCAGCCGCTGTGCCTTGGTTTGCTTTGTTTTTATCGCGCTCTTCAGCGCCTTTTCGTTTCGTCTGATTTATCTGCAAGTTATCAAGCACGAGGAGTACGCCGGACTTGCTGCTGAAAAACACGTTTACAAACAAACCATTTATGCGGAACGCGGCACGATCCTTGATGCGAACAATGAAGTTCTCGCGCACAACATTCCTGTCGAAACCGTAGTGGCTGATGCCACGCATCTTAACGATCGAGAAGAGGTTGCCGATCTTGTCAGCAAGGACCTTGGCATCCCGGCGGAGCAGCTGGCGGAAAAATTAAGCAGCGAGCGCCGATACATTGTGATCAAGCGTGAAGTGCCGGAATCGCTGGCACGCGCGCTGCGCGAGAAACTTCGCGCCAGAAATTTGCGTGGAATTTATTTCGAACACGACACCACGCGCATCTACCCGAATGGCTCCATGCTTTGCCACGTAATCGGATTCACCGACTTCGAACATCAGGGAGTTCAAGGAGTGGAAGCTTCGATGGAAGAGTATCTCCATGGACATGACGGTTATCGTTTCATCGAACATAACCGCGCTGGACAGGAAATCGTTCCTTATCGAGGACAGGAACGCGCACCTCGAAACGGCTACGAGGTTCACCTTACTGTCGATCTTAGCCTGCAGAACATAGTTGAGAACGAAATCGACGCCGCGATGCGGGAGTATTCTCCCCAAAAAGCGACGATTATTCTAATGCGGCCGCAGACGGGCGAAATCCTAGCGATGGCTAATCGCCCGAATTTCGATTTAAACCTTCGCTCCGAAGCCAAGCCCGAACAGATGAAAAACCGTGCCATCATCGACATGATGGAGCCGGGTTCCACTTTCAAGATCGTGGCAGCGGCTGCCGCGCTCAACGAACGCAAGCTCCGACCTGATTCCACGGTCTTTTGTGAAAATGGTGTCTGGAATTTCGGCGGAGCCGCCCTGCACGATCATCGCGCGTTTGCATATTTGAGCGTGCGCGACATTCTCATTAGATCGAGCAACATCGGTGCGGCCAAGCTCGCGCTCAACGTCGGGGAACAAAAGTTTTACGAATACATCCGCCGCTTCGGATTTGGCGAGCGCACCGGAATTGAGCTTCCGGGTGAGATCAACGGACTCATTCGTCCTCCCCAATCGTGGAGCAAGATTTCCATCACGCGTATCCCAATGGGGCACGAAATCGGGGTCACCCCATTGCAAATGACGGTGGCAATGGCGGCGATTGCTAACGGTGGCAAATTGATGACTCCACGCATCGTAAAATCGATTACCACTTCGGAGGGTGAGACAATCAGCGCGCTTTCGCCGGTGATGTTGCGTCAGGTGATTTCTCCCCAAACCGCCGGAGAAATTGGTGAGGCATTGCGAGGCGTCGTAAGTGATCGCGGCACTGCGGCCGCGGCAGCCATTCCCGGCTTCACGATCGCCGGAAAGACCGGGACCGCGCAGAAAGTTGATCCCAATGGCGGATATGAACATGGAAAGTACGTTGTTTCTTTCGTCGGCTATCTGCCGGCCGAGCATCCCGAGTTTGTCGGTCTTGTGGTGCTCGACGATGCGCACACGAACAAACCGGAATTGAACTACGGGGGGCTCATTGCGGGGCCGATCTTTTCCAGGGTCGCCGAGAAGGCGGCCCGATATCTCGATCTTCGGCCGCATGAGGAAATCCGCAAAGCGATTCCCATAGAGCGAGTCCAAAAAGCCGCGCCGGCGGAGCGAGTTCGCAAGACTGCACAGGTGGAACGAGTCGCCTTAACCAATGCCGCACGCCATTGAACGCCTTGCTCCGGTTCGCCGCAGCGAACCCGTCCAATGGCGGACATGTTGAAACCTCATGCAGCTCAAAACTCTCGCCGGCGCGATTCCAATTCGCCAGGTCATCGGGACGCTTGATCGCCCGGTGGAAAGCATCGCGTATGACTCGCGGCGAGTGCAAAGGAATGGCCTGTTCGTGGCGCTGCGGGGCGAAAAAAGCGATGGCCATGAGTACATTGGCCAGGCCATCGAAAAAGGTGCATCGGTGATCGTCACCGAACGCGAGGACAAACATCCACGCGTCACCTGTCTTGTTGTCAGAAACACGCGCACTGCGCTCGCTGATCTTTCCGCAACTTTTTACGGACATCCCGCGCAGAGGTTAAAGCTGGCGGCTGTTACGGGCACGAACGGAAAGACCACCACTACGTTTCTCATCAAGCACATCTGCGAAAAAGGCGGGCTGCGTTGCGGATTGATTGGAACAGTGCGCTACGAAATAGGTGAACGTGTTTTGCCCGCCATTCGTACGACGCCGGAATCGCTCGATTTACAGGAGCTGCTAGCGCAAATCGCGAACGCCGGCTGTCGGGCTGCGGCAATGGAAGTTTCTTCACATGCTCTCGCGCAAGACCGTACGCGCGGCCTCGAGTGGAACGTCGCCATCTTTACCAATCTTACGCAGGACCATCTCGATTTTCACGGGACAATGGAGAGCTACTTCGATTCCAAGGCGAAGCTCTTCACTCAACTCGGGAGCCAGGAAAAAAAGCGGAAGCCCATCGCAATTGTGAATATCGACGACCGCTACGGCGAACAACTGCTCAACAAAATCGACAAACGCGTCGCGGTCGTGACTTATGGCATGGGCGTGCGCGCGGATTTTCGCGCTTCAAATTATCGTGTGGAATTTAGCGGCACTTCCTACCAGCTCGATGCCCGCGGCAAGAGTTATCTGGTTCGTGTCCCGTTGATTGGCCGGTTTAATGTCGCAAACTCAGTGGCGGCGCTGGCAGCGGCCAATGCTCTTGGAATCAGCCTGCGCGATGCACTCCTCAGCCTTGGCAAGTCGCCGCAAGTCCCGGGGCGCTTGGAAATCGTTCCAGCGAAGCGACAATTTCAAGTCTTCGTCGATTACGCGCACACACCGGATGCGCTTCGGAATGTTCTCAAAACTCTGCACGAACTGGAACCGCATCGCTTGATTGTCGTCTTTGGCTGTGGCGGCGACCGCGACCGGCAGAAGCGTCCGTTGATGGGCGAAATGGTGGATCGACATGCTGACTACGCGATCATTACCTCTGATAATCCGCGCAAAGAGGATCCCGGTGCCATCATCGCCGAGACCGAGAAAGGTTTTCGCTCAAGCCGCTATGAAAAAATTGTCGATCGAACCGAAGCGATTGGTCGCGCAATCAGCCTCGCACAACCGCGCGACATTGTGTTGATCGCCGGCAAGGGGCACGAAAATTATCAGGAGTTCGCGGATCACACCGTCCCCTTCGATGATATTCAAGTCGCGCGACGTGCGATCGAGGACCATCCGGTGGAGTTTTAATGAATCGATTGACAATCTTTCAAATCGCTAAGTTGGCCGGCGCGGAAGTTTCTTCTGGAGACGGAACTGCTTCCATCGACAAGATCAGCACCGATTCGCGCACGCTTAAACGCGGCGAACTATTTGTCGCTTTGCGCGGCGAAAATTTCGACGGACACGCTTTCGTTGAATCGGTCGCAAAAACCGGTGCGGCCGGAGCGATCGTGGAATCCAATTGGAAGGGGGAAGTTCCAGCGAACTTCGCGCTTATTCGTGCCGAAGATACCTTACAGGCGTACCAGGAACTCGCCGCCAACTATAGGAGGTCGCTGTCGGTCAAGGTAGTCGCGATTACTGGAAGTAATGGCAAGACGAGCACGAAAGATTTTGCCGCGGCAGTCCTTGCCCACCGTTTTCGCGTCACGAAAACAGAAGCAAATTTCAACAATCACGTTGGCCTTCCTCGAACTATTCTGGAGGCGACCTCACAAGATGAAGTGGCCGTTTGGGAAATCGGGATGAATCATCCTGGCGAAGTTGCGGCGTTGGCAAAGCTGGCTGCGCCCGACGTAGCCATTATTACAAACATTGGTGTTGCGCACATCGAGTTTATGGGATCGCGCGAAGCGATCGCGGCGGAGAAAGGCGCCCTTGTCGAAGCCGTTGACGCTCAGGGAACGGTTATTCTAAATGCAGACGATCCGTTCACCAGGAGCATCGCTGCGCGCACGCGCGCCAAAGTGATTTTAGCTGGTACAACTGCGGGAACGATCCGCGCGAGCGAAATCAGCCAGAGCGGCAGCGGAACAGATTTTACTATTCTGGAGGGCGCTCATCGTTGCCGTGCGCAATTGCCGGTGCCCGGTCTGCATATGGTGCAAAATGCGCTGCTGGCGGTCGCTGCCGGTCGCGTTTTCGGTCTTTCCCTTGAGGATTGCGCCGCCGGTCTGGTCGCCGCGCCGCTCACCAAAGCGCGTTTGCAGATCAAGGAAATTCACGGGGTGCAATTTATCGACGATAGCTACAACGCGAATCCCGAGTCCATGAAAGCGGCCCTGCGCACGTTGGTGGAACTGGATGCCGATGGGAAACGCATTGCCGTGCTCGGAGAAATGAGGGAACTGGGTTCCGAATCGGATCGCGGCCATCGGGAAGTCGGCGAAACTGCGGCCATCCTTGGCGTCGACTGCTTGATCGCCATCGGGGGCGTGGCAGCCGCAATTGCAAGCGCGGCGGAACGCGCCGGGCTGCGAAATAGCAGAGCGGTTAGTTCGACAACAGAAGCCGCCGAGTTGTTAGGCGAAATTGCCGAGCCCGGCGATCTCGTTCTTATCAAAGGCAGCCGCTCCGCCCGGACGGAGCAAGTGATCGAGCAATTCGTCATTCGTCATTCGCCTGCCATGCCGAAGCCCGGAAAAGGCGGGTCACTCGTCATCTCGCCATGATGTATTACCTCCATCGCCTGAGCGATCAGTTCATTGGCTTCCACGTTTTCCTTTATGTGACGTTCCGGGCCATTGCAGCAGCGGTAACCGCCTTCCTAGTCACGTTGATTTTCGGAAATTTCATTATTCGAACACTGATTGCGCTGAAGCTCGGACAGCCCATTCGGGCGGCGTCGGAAGTTCACCGCCTTGCCGAGCTGCATGGCGGCAAGCAAGGCACACCCACCATGGGGGGCGTGCTCGTTATCGGAGCGGTCTTTATCTCGAGCTTTATTTGGGCCCGCCCGGACAACCGCTTCGTTTGGCTCGTCTTATTCAGCATGATCTATCTCGGCGTACTCGGATTCGTTGACGATTACCTCAAGGTTACAAAGAAAAAGTCCGAGGGCATTAGCGGCCGACTCAAACTATTTTTTCAAATCGCTCTGGCAGCGATCGTCACAAGTGTTTTCCTCACCAGCCCGTTGCTCGAGGTGCAGGCGCGTTCGCTTTACGTCCCATTTTTTAAATTACCTGTCGTCGTTAACATGGGCTGGTTTACGTTCGTGTTTTTTGCGCTCGTTATCGTGGGCTCGTCGAACGCGGTCAATCTCACCGATGGACTGGATGGCCTCGCAATTGGTTGCACTGTTACTGTCGCTTTTGGATACGCTTTACTTTCTTATGCAGCTGGCAATTTCCGGATTGCCGAATACCTGCAGGTCCCGTTTTATCCGTTTGCTGGAGAGCTGACCGTTGTCTGTTCCGCGCTTGTAGGTGCGGGTCTTGGCTTTCTCTGGTTCAACTGTCATCCGGCCAAAGTCTTCATGGGCGACACCGGCTCGCTCGCCATCGGCGGCATGATCGGGGTCGTCGCGATCTGTTGTAAGCAGGAATTGCTGCTGATCGTCGTGGGCGGCGTTTTCGTGCTCGAAGCAGTCTCGGTGATTTTGCAGGTGCTCAGTTTCAAAACGACGGGCAGGCGGATTTTTGTCATGTCCCCGCTTCATCACCATTTCGAACTGACTGGCTGGAAGGAAAACACCGTCATCGTTCGGTTTTGGATTCTCTCGATCATCTTCGCCTTGCTTGGTTTGGCGACACTGAAATTGAGGTAAAAACTTGCGCTACAAAGATCAGAGTATTGCGGTTCTTGGTGCAGGCTTGAGCGGGACCGCCGCGGCGCTGTTGCTCAAGTCGGAGGGCGCGCGCGTCACTGTGCTTGATAGCGCTGAGGAAAAGAATTTACTCAAATCGACAATCGACAATCTGCGGGCACAAGGAGTGCGAGTAATCTGCGGGATCGCGGCGGATGAGGATTCTTCAGTTTACCAGATGGCTGTCTTAAGTCCGGGAATCGATCCGGCTTCTCGACTGGCGCGCAATTTTTCTTCGCGCAAAATCGACATGATCGGCGAACTGGAACTCGGTTGGCGGTCCTGCGAAATTCCGGTCATCGCCGTCACCGGCACGAATGGCAAAACGACGACGACCGAATTGCTCGCTCAGATGTTGAATGCGTGCGGGCAACGAACAATTGCTTGCGGCAATATCGGCAAACCGCTTTCCGAAGTGGCGCGTGAGAAAAAACCATTCGACGTGCTCACGGTCGAAGTCAGCTCGTTCCAACTGGAAACGATACGCACCTTTCGGCCATCAATCAGTCTCTGGCTTAACTTCGCTCCCGACCATCTCGATCGTTATCGCTCCATTGCCGATTATCGCGCGGCCAAGCTGCGTGTTTTTGGAAATCAGACGCCTGCGGACGTAGCAATTGTTAATGCAATTGAAAAACTGCCCGGGATTCGCGCACGCACGATAACCTTTAGCGCCTATGTCGATAAAGCGGACTTTCGCCTCTCGGAAGGCACGATCTTTTATGATGGCGAAGCTGTCCTCCGATTGGCCGATGCGAAGCTGCGCGGCTTGCATAACATCGAGAATTTGATGGCAACCCTCGCCGCAGGGAGCGCGCGAGGATTGTCATTTCCAGAAATGGTACCGCCGCTCTGCACCTATGAGCCGCAACCGCATCGCTGTGAGTTTGTGCGCGAAGTCGCCGGTGTCGGCTACATCAACGATTCCAAGGCAACAAACCTCGACGCAGTGGAGAAGGCGCTACGCGCGCAAAGCAAACCGGTCATTCTGATTGCTGGCGGCAAGGACAAAGGTTTCACGTTCGATCCGCTTCGATCTCTCGTGAAAGAAAAAGTTAGATCGACAATTTTGATTGGCGAAATGGCCGAGAGCATCAGGCGCGCGTGGAACGGCGCGGTCACATCCGAAATTGCGAATTCGCTCGCAGATGCAGTGGAGCGCGCACACACCATCGCCAAACCAGGCGAAGTCGTTCTTTTTTCCCCGGGTACATCGTCCTTCGACATGTTCAAGAGTTACGCCGATCGCGGCGATCAGTTTCGCGCCCTCGTGCAAGCTCTGCCAAAACCCGCATGATGAAAATACCGAAGCTCCTCAGACCAAAAAAACTTCGAGCTGCAACGGCGCGCCGCTCCTCCAGCGGCTCAGCCGAACTGGGCTACGGAGAGATGTCGGAGCCGAATATGAAGCTGTCTCGGGCGTTGCTGATTGTTTTACTTCTTCACGTCGTTGCTGTGTCCGGAATCATCGCATTCAACGCGATCAAGACGCGACAAAATTCCTTCGTACCTGTAGCTCCGGCGAATTCGCAAGATAATTCGGCCGCCACGAACGCCGGATTGGCGAGTGACGCGAACGCGTCGAATCTGCAATCGTTGGCACAAAAGGAGAACGCGCCGCGCGACGAGGCAAAAACGTCACGTTCGCTTTCGAAGCCGCCTGATAAGGACGAGCATGCGAAATCAAGCGAACACGAGAAAGCGCCCACGCCCTTGGGGAAAGTTTACATGGTGGTAAGGGGCGATAACCCGGTGACGATCGCAAAAAAACTAAAAGTCTCTTACGACGATCTGCTCGCGCTCAATCACATCGAGGATCCGCGCAAATTGCAGATCGGCCAAAAGCTGTTGATCCCGAAAACAACGAAAACAAAAAAGAACGAGAAATGAAACGCGCCGCGGCAATTTCGTCCTGGGTAGCGCACGCGTTTCGCGTGTTGGTCGCGGTGTCTCGCTGCAACAATCTTCCCTTGTGCTGCATTATTGAATCCGCGTCGGGTTTAGAAAAGTTCGCAGTGGCGAGGACGCCATCGCCAGCACGCGAGACGCGTGCGCTCCCTCATAGCCATGCATCGTAAAAGCGCCTATATCCTTTTCCTGGCTGTGCTGGGACTGCTCGTCATCGGTATCGTCATGCTTTTCAGTACGAGTGCGTTTGCCCGAAGCAGCCACGGAGACGTTTATTTTTTCATAAAGCGGCAGGCGATTTGGTTCGGGATTGGACTTTTTGTCTGCACCTTGGTTGCCCTAGTTGACTATCACTTCTGGCAACGGACCTGGTGGATTTGGTTCGGTCTCGCGCTTGTCGCTTTGGCGCTTTGCTATTTTCCGCACATCGGGATGCGAATCAACGGTTCGCGCCGCTGGATCGGGCTGGGTCCAGTTACCTTTCAGCCCTCTGAATTAGCAAAACTCACGGCAATCTTTTTCCTCGCCGCCTGGTTTACGCGTTACGAAAAAGCAGGCAACAACATGTTGTATGGATTTGTTCTTCCGTTGGTGGTGATCGGTTTGCTGGCTGGGCTTGTTCTTGGCGAAGTCGATCTTGGCACCACGGCTTTGCTCGGAACAACTGCCTTTGTCGTAATGTTTGTCGCCGGAGCGAACCCGCTATGGCTTGGTATCATCTCGTTCGCCGGTCTCGGCGCCATGCTCATCGTTGCTACGCAAATTTCGGAACGAATGGGCCGGCTCTCCGCCTTTCTTCATCCGGAAAATTTCAAGGAGGATGCGGGTTTGCAGCAGATGCAGGCCTTGATTGCCTGGGGCAGCGGCGGAATGGAGGGGCTTGGTCTGGGTAATGGCCGCCAGAAGATGCTTTATCTGCCTTACGCGCACACCGATTTCATATTTCCCATCATCGGTGAAGAGCTCGGGCTGCGGGTCAGTCTGCTGGTGGTGTTTTTATTCGTGGTCATCATTGTTTGTGGGATCCTGATCGCGCTGCACGCGAAAGACCGTTTTGGTCTGCTCCTCGGTTGTGGGGTTGTTTCGCTTTTGGCTTTGCAAGCAGCGGTAAACATTGGCGTGACTACATCGCTCCTGCCAAACAAAGGTCTGCCGCTGCCCTTTATCAGTTACGGAGGTTCGAATCTCGTCGCTTGTATGTTCGGGGTCGGCTTGTTGCTGAATATTTATCGGCAGGGCATCCTTGAACCACCGCACAAGAAACGCACGACCATGCACGCTCGGACGACACCGCGAATTTAATAAGACTCATGTATCCAAGACGTCCCATAGATCACCCCAAGATCGGTAATTACCTCTTATGAACGCTGTGATCGCATGTGGAGGAACCGGTGGACACCTTTTTCCCGGCATCGCCGTTGCGGAAGTGCTGCGCGATCGCGGCCACGAAGTCATGCTGCTGGTGTCTGAAAAAGACATCGACGCGATCGCCCTTTCCGGCCACGGCAGTTTCCGATTCGAGAAATTGCCAACTGTCGGACTGCCTTCGCCATTTTCGCCGACGATTTTCGGTTTCGTTCACCGCTTTTACGAGAGCTTCTCGCTTTGCCGGTCTATCTACCGCAAATTCAAACCGCAGGTGGTCCTCGGCATGGGCGGGTTTACTTCCACCGCACCCGTGTTAGCCGGGAGAATCCGCGGCGTTTCCACCTTTATTCATGAATCAAACGCCGTTCCCGGAAAAGCAAACCGGTTGACGGCACGAATGGTGCGCGCGGTAATGCTCGGTTTCAAGGAATGCGCTCCATTCTTTCCAAAAGCGCGCACAGAAGTGACCGGCACGCCAATTCGGACCGAACTAAAGCGTTTGGATCGACAGATGGCCCGGCAAAAGCTCGGCCTGCGCGATGATCTCACCACGCTGCTCGTGATGGGAGGGAGCCAGGGCGCGAGTGGAATTAACCAGGCCATGATCAAATCGTTGCCGTTGTTGCAAGCGGTCCCGCTGCAGGTGATCCATCTCTCTGGCACGCGGGACGAGCGTCTGGTCGCCGATAATTATCAGCGCGAAAATGTCCCCGCTTACGTCGCTGCCTTTCATCATCGGATGGAGGAAGTTTACAGCGCTGCCGATTTCCTCGTTGCACGAGCTGGCGCGGCCAGCCTCGCTGAGTTCGCCGCTTTTTCGTTGCCCGGCATCTTGATTCCATTTCCCTATGCCGCCGACGATCATCAAACACGCAACGCGGAAATTTATGCGCGCGCTCAGGCAGCGATTCTCCTTAAGGAATCAGAGCTCTCCGGTGAATCGCTCGCGCGCAAGATCCGGGAACTAATTGAGAACCCAGAGCAAATTCAACGGATGTCCGCGAATTGTTCGGATCTCGCACCGAAAGACGCCGCCGGACGCGTGGTCACCACCATGGAAAAATATACTGCTCATGAAGCCCGTCTCTGAGCTCGATTTGACAACGTTGCTCACGCGCGAGCGCCGCCGGATTCATCTTGTTGGCGTGGCAGGGAGCGGCATGAGCGGTATCGCTGCGCTCTTGCTCGAACTCGGACATAAGGTCACTGGCTCGGACAGGGTCAGCACTGTGGAAACAGATCGATTGCAACGGCGCGGGCTGCGTTTTTACCAGCAACATCGCGCGGCGGACGCCAGTGAAGCCGAACTTATTGTCTTTTCCTCGGCAATTAAGCCCGACAATCCAATCCTTGTGGACGCCCGCGATTCGGGCAAGCCGGTCGTGCGCCGCGCCGAGGCGCTCGCTGCTATTATGCGGGGAAAGCGCGCCATTCTTATCGCGGGAATGCATGGGAAAACGACAACCTCAGCAATGGCCGCGCACGTTTTGCGCGAAGGTGGGCTGCATCCATCGCATTACGTCGGCGCCGAAATTCCGATCCTTGGCACCAACGCACACTGGGACCAGCACGGCGAATATTTCGTCGCCGAGGGGGACGAAAGCGATGGGACACTGCGCTGCTTTCATCCCGAGCACAGCCTCATTCTAAATATTGAGGAAGAGCATCTGGATTTTTATGTCGACGTTGCCGCGATCGAAAAAGTCTTTGCGCAGCTTATTGAGCAAACCAGCGAAACGGTTTTTTACAATGCCGATGACGCAAACACGGCGCGGTTATGCGCAAAACGGAAGGACGCGATCTCATTCGGCTTCTCTGAGAAGGCCGATTATCGCGGGGCCGATATCGAGCTGCGGGATTTTGCTTCGGTCTTTTGCGTTTATCGACGCGGCGAGCAATTGGGCGAAGCGGTTCTGAATGTTCCCGGGCAGCACAACGTCCAGAATGCCGTTGGTGTGATCGCCCTCGCTACTGAGCTTGCAATTCCGTTTGAAAAAATTGCGGCTTCGCTGCGCAAGTTCGAGCACGCCCGCCGCAGATTTGAAATCAAATATGCGAGCGATCGTTTTTTGCTTGTTGACGACTATGCCCACCATCCAACCGAGATTCGCGCGACGCTGAAAACTGCGCGATCGACCGGTCGCAAACGCGTGCTTACCATGTTTCAACCGCATCGTTATTCGCGCACCAAAGCGCTGCGCAAAGAATTTGGCCGCGCCTTCGATGACGCCGACCGCGTGGTTGTGACCGACGTTTATCCCGCCAGCGAAGCGCCAATTCCCGGAGTCAGCGGTGAGACGATTGCGGACGAAATCACGGCGCACGGGCATCGCTGCGTGAGTTATCAGCCGCGTCTGGAATGGATTCATCGCGATGTTGGCAACATGCTGGACTCCGGCGATCTCATTCTAAGCCTCGGCGCGGGCAACATTCACGAGCAATTGGCAGTCCTTGCCGCCGATCTGGTGATTGCGGAGAAATTAAAAGCGATCGTCGGTGAGGAAGGCGATGTTCGGCTTTATGAGCCGCTTTCGAAACACACGACTTTGCGCGTGGGCGGTCCTGCGCAATTTTGGGTGGAGCCGCGCACCGAGAAGGCGTTTGCGGAACTAATTGGCTTCTGCCGGCGCGAAAATCTTCCGCTTTTCGTCATCGGGCGCGGCTCAAATTTGCTCGTGCGCGACGGTGGGATTCGTGGCGTCGTCGTCCATCCCTGCGGCGGCGATTTCAATAAGATCGAAGTCAACGGCAACGAAATCACGGCCGGTGTCGGCGCGAAATTAAAAGAGGTCGCGTATGCGGGTAAGGCGGCCAGCCTTGGCGGGCTGGAATGGATGGAGGGAATTCCGGGCGCGGTCGGTGGCGGGTTACGCATGAACGCCGGCGCGATGGGTGCGCAAACTTTTGAAAACGTCGTGCGGGTTCGCTATCTCGACACAAATGGCGAATCGCACACAAAAACGCGCGACGAGCTGGACGTGTATTACCGGAATTTCCCGTTGCTCGAAAACAATTTTGCAGTCTCGGCGGTCTTTCGCGGGCAACCTGCGTCAACCGAAGAGATTGTTCGCAAGCTGGAGGCGTCACAGGAAAAGCGTCGCACCTCACAACCGGCGGCCAAGAGTGCAGGCTGCATTTTCAAGAATCCCGATTCGTGTCCTGCGGGAAAACTGGTGGATGAATTGGGGCTAAAAAATTCGCGCGTGGGAAAAGCGCGTGTGTCGGACGTGCATGGCAATTTCATCGTCAATGACGGTGGTGCGACCGCAGCGGAAATGCTCGAACTGATAGAGAGGATCAAAGGCGTGGCGAGGACACGACGCGGGATCGAATTGGAAACGGAAGTGCAAATCGTGGGAGAATCGACGTGAAACAGATGAGCGCTATTCCCAAAAAGATCGCCGTGCTAATGGGCGGACCGAGCTCCGAACGCGATGTTTCGCTGGCGACCGGCCGCGGGATCTCAAAGGCATTGCGCTCACTCGGCGCGGACGTCGTCGATGTCGATGTGCGAGACGCGAAGTTTGAACTGCCGCGCGATGTCGATCTTGCATTCATCGCCCTACACGGAACCTTTGGCGAAGACGGCCAGGTGCAGCAACTTCTGGAAGAGCGCGGCGTCGCTTACACCGGCGAAGGGGTTGAGGAGAGCCGGCTGGCTTTCGATAAAATCCGATCGAAGGAGAAATTCCGTGAGCACGGTGTGAGCACTCCGGAATGGGAAACCATTGTAGTGAATCAGCGTCCTGGCATGCAGTTGCCCATTGTGGTTAAGGCGCCGCGACAGGGGTCCACCGTCGGCGTTTACATCGTAAAACAGGCAGAGGAACTCGAGCCGGCGATTGCCGACGCGGCAAAGTATGACCGCGAATTGTTGATAGAAAAATTTGTGCCGGGTCGGGAATTGACGATAGGTATTCTCGGTGACCAGGCCTTGCCGATTCTCGAGATAATCCCAAAGGGCGGCTTTTACGATTTCACGAATAAGTATCCCTTTCTGAATCCACAGGCCGGGGGCGGTGCGCAACATATTTGCCCCGCGAAGATCGATCCTGATAAAACAAAAGAGATTCAGGAGCTGGCATTGAGCGCGTTTCGCGCTCTTGGCCTGCGGGTTTATTCGCGCGTCGATGTGATTTTGTCGGAGACCGGCCAGCCGTTCGTGTTGGAGATCAACACGATTCCCGGAATGACCGAAGCGAGTCTCTTGCCTGAAGCCGCGGCGGCCGCGGGAATTAGTTACGTCGATCTTTGCGAGGGCGTTATTGCGCTTTCCCGCGCCAGAATGGAAGGGACACAAAGATGAAGCTTGGCCAAAAAACCTCCCGGTCGCGAAATCGGCGCGTGTCCAATGTGCGCCACCGGCGCCAGCAGCACTTGCTCGACGTGAAAGTCCGCTCCCGCAGAGCGACGCAGCATCGCATCCGAAGGGTTCTGGGCGTTCTCTCCAGAGTGATATTGCTCGCAGTGGTCTGCAGCGCCGTTTATGTCGGGGCGCGCGAAGCAGCAAGGCGCCTCTTCTTCGAGAATCGCGATTATCAGCTGAAGACAATTGAACTGCAGACGGATGGCACGTTGCAGCGCGAGGCGGTTTTGAAAGTAGCCGATCTTCGCGAAGGCGAAAACATTTTGGGCGTGAACCTTGCGCGTGTGCATGATCGCATCCAGCAGCTCCCGCAAGTCGATGAAGTGCAGGTGGTGCGGAAATTGCCTGATGAGATCGACATCCGTGTGGTGGAACGAAAGCCGGTCGCCTGGCTTACAAGTGAGAAGGAAATTTCCGATCCATTTGCATCAGATCGCGCTTTTCTAGTGGACGCGCGAGGTGTTTTGATGAAAGAAAAGAAGTTGTTGCCAGAATATCTGGGATTGCCGCTCATTTTGGGATGCTCGAGCGAATCGCTCGAGGCGGGAAAAATCGTCGAATCGCCCGAAGCCAAAACAGCGCTGGAGCTGCTGCGTTTAAGCACGCGCAGTTTCATGCAAATGCGCTTCCAGATTCGCGAGATTGATGTGTCCCAAAGTTATTGCCTGCTCGTGACGGACAAAAATCGCACGCGCGTCACGTTTGGGTTAAATGATCTCGAGAAGCAATTACAGCGGCTGGAACAATTTCTTGTTTATTGTGATAATTCAAAGCAGGAACTGGAGACTGTGAACCTGCTTGTGGAACGAAATATCCCCGTGACCTTCACCGAGCCTGCGGCCGCAGTCATCAACGACACGATCGAGCCCGCTGTGGAACCGCGGATATTGAAAGCAATCCCGGCGCGTTCCCCGGCAAAGGGTGCATCGGCGCCGTCGAAAGCGCGTGCCAGTGCAACGCCGATCGCCAAGGCAATTCCGATCCAACGGCAGAGAAACGACTAACAACGATGGCAAGCAATAATTTGATGATTGGCCTCGAGATTGGCACCTCCAAAATTTGCGTTGTCGTTGGAGAGAGCCGCCCCGATGGCACAGTCAAAATCCTCGGTGTTGGCCAGACGCCATCACGCGGCGTGCGCAAAGGCGAGATTGTTGATTTTGAGACCGCGATGAAATGCGTGCACGAAGCAGTCGTCGATGCGGAACAGAAAAGCGACGTCATGATTCGAAGTATTTATGTCGCCGTCGCCGGGTCGCACCTTCAAAGTTTCAATAATCGCGGCTGCGTGATGCTGCCTGAGGACCGCGATGAGATTGATGAGCAGGACGTCGAGGATGTAAAGATCAGTGCGCGCGAGGTGAGCCTCCCTGCACAAAACGCTTTCCTTCATTCTATCATTCAGCATTATCACGTCGATGGACAGGACGGCGTGCTTAACCCGGTGGGGATGCTTGGCCAAAAATTGGAAGCCGATTTTCATATCATTCATGGAGTGCGCACGCGCATTCAGAACACCATCCGGTGCGTGAAAGAATTGCCGCTCGATGTCGAGGATGTTGTCTTCGGCGGGCTTGCTTCTGCGCAGGTGGTAATCACTCAGCACCAAAAGGATCTCGGGGCGCTGGTGATCGATATCGGCGGTGGGACGACCGATTACGTTTTGTACGCGGATGGGGCGGTCAAGCAGAGCGGTTGCCTGGCGGTCGGTGGCGACCATATCACTAATGATATTTCAATGGGATTGCGCATCCCGATGGCGCGCGCGGAGAAATTAAAGATCGAGGAAGGGAGTTGCGTTCTCGGCAATTGTCTTCCCGGCGAAATGATTTTACTAAAGGACGATTCCGGTTTTGCCGGCAAGGAGATCGAGCGCGAGACGCTGAACACAATCATTCACTTGCGTCTACGGGAAATGTTTGAGCTCCTCAAGCGCCGGCTCGATGAGGAACCATTCGTCAGTTACCTCGGCGCCGGCATTTTCATTACCGGCGGATGCAGCCTTCTCGAGGGGATCGATCATCTCGCCGAAGACATTTTCGAAATGCCCGCGCATGTAGCACACGCACAAACCACCTCGGGTGTGACGTCTGCGGTGGAAAACCCGCAATTTTCGACGGCAATCGGGTTGATCAAATATGCGCAGGCAGTGCAGACAGTTCGGCCACGGCGGGGAATCCGTGGCATTTTCGGCAAGATTTTCACTGGCAGGCGATGAAAACGACTTCATTTCTTGACAGAGCGCGACCGCCGCGCGCACTGCGACCGCTCGATCTCGGACAGCCCGGCGGCCTGTCCCTGCCAATGCCATCCTAATGATTCAACTCAGCAGAAATTACAGTCTTCCCGAACGCGCGGCGGAATTTATTCCGATTAAAATTGTAAGCGTTGGTGGCGCCGGCCTAAACGCGCTCGATCGCATCGTGCTCGATGGCTTGGAGAGAGCCGACGTAGTTGCGATTAACACCGATGTGCAGTCATTGGCGAGTTCCGTTGCCGCGAATAAAGTGCAGCTTGGTCGGTCGGTAACCCGCGGGTTGGGCGCGGGCGGCGATCCCGAGCTCGGTTATCAAGCATGCGTAGAATCCGCTGATGAAATCCGCGAGGCGTTAGCCGACGCACGGATGATTTTCATTTGTGCAGGTCTCGGTGGCGGCACCGGCTCGGGCGCTGCGCCCTATGTCGCGCAGCTTGCTTCTGAAGCTGGCGCGCTTGTCGTCGCCTTTGCCACTCTTCCTTTTGCGTTTGAAGGCAAGCGCCGCAACGCCCAGGCGCGCGAGGCGCTCGCTCGGCTCAACGAGGTTGCCAACGCGACCATCTGCTTCGAGAACGATCAGATGGGCGACATCGTCGCACCGCAAGCCGGTATTCATCAGGCCTTTGCCATGGCGGATATCACCATCAGCCAAAGCGTTCGTTCGATTGTGAACCTGATTCAGCGGCCGGGGCTCATTCGGATTGGCTTTGACGATTTGCGCGCCGCATTGCGTAGCCGGAACGGCCGTTGTTTGTTTGGCTTTGGTGAATCCGATTCGGATAACCGCGCACATGACGCGCTTACGCAGGCGCTCAAAAATCCACTGATGGACCGCGGCCACATGCTGGCGGATGCGGTCCGCGTGCTGGTTCAGGTGGCAGGCGGGCCCGGGATGACCTTATCGGAAGTCGAAATTCTGATGCAGGAGCTTGGCCGTCACGTCAACGAGCAAACCCAGATTCTGTTCGGTGCTGCCGTCGACGGACGAATGGGAGATCGCCTGAGCGTCACCATTATCAGTTCGCTCGCGGCGGATGAGGATTCGATTCAGCAACAGGCTCAGCCTGCGCTGAGCAGCGCACCTGCAATCCCGCCTGTGTGGGAACAGCCCCAGATCACGCCAGCGGAGACCGACATGCAACCCGAATCAGCACCAGTATCAATGGAAGCTTCCCAGCCTGTGGGGATGACTCCGTTTGAGGGACCGACTCCGGTCGAGAGTGCACCGTCACTGATCCAACCAATACCCGTTCTCAATAACCCCGAACCGATCATAAGCACGCCAAACAAGAAGCCGGCTCCGGTGAAGGAAGAAAAACCATCGGCTGAAAAATCTGTACAGGCCAAACAGGAGGTCTTGCAATTCGAGCCGGTCACGCGCGGGCGGTTTGAAAAAAGCGAACCAACGATTGTCGAAGGCGAGGATCTCGACGTCCCCACCTATCTGCGAAAAAACGTCAAGGTAAAGTGACAAGCGTTTCTGCGGTTGCCATTCTGAGCGGAATCTAAGGATCCCGTTACATTACCAACGGTTTCGCCGCCGCATTCCTCGACTCCGTTCCGCACGACAGTTTATTTCTTCATCAATTCCAGCACGGCGGTGGCCGTTCCGACGATTGCCAACACGGATCCAGGGCTGAAACCCAGCCCAAACTCCAACTGGCTTTGCTGAGATTCTCAATGCTCAATCGTGAGCTTTGATCGGCCCTTCGATAATCTCGGGTTTCTGAGTGAGAAGTTTAGACAGATGCTCTCGAACATAGTCCGCAGCTAGATGCACCGACTCATCAGCACCAGCTTTGTCCTTAAACACGCCGACGGACGCACCTTCGCCCTCACCAGTATCAAGCCAATAGTAGCGCACAAATCCCTTCGCCTTCTTAACGATTGGCACGAACTCCTCGCCTATTCGGCGGTCGATCTCTGCACCGTCCTTTGGATTAAAGTGATAGTGACGAATAACGGCGAACATGATGCATCTCCTTAGCTTGAATTTTCGATTTCACTCTCTTCTGCGAAAGGCGGTATTGTCCACCTGCCCGATTTTGGTGTCAAGCCAATCACCCATTCAAGCTCGATAAACGCAGTTAACTTTTCATCTGCGCGCACACTGAGACGCTTTCTGTCGTCGCGGTGCGCATCAACAATCCAGATTGTTCGTCCCTCGCGGTCCCGTGTCATTGGGGAACTACCTAACAGCGTCGTAGACTATTGGTCTACAGACGATGAGTAACGACGAACCCTACTTCTTCATCAGTTCGAGGACAGCGCTGGTCATTCCGATGATTCCAACACGGATCGTTGGTTCGGGAACCGGCGCGAATTTACTCGAATGCAAGGTTGGCAATTCTTTTCCCGCCTGTTTGTACTCCGCGATCTTCGCCGGCTCGACTGCGCCGATGTGGAAATTAACCGCCGGAATAGAGTGGTCCGACAGGCTGTATTCAGAAAAATCTTCCCCACCCATCACCGCATCGACAATCTTCACGTTCTCGTTCCCTAAGGAGTTCTTCCAAACAGCTACCAACCGCTTCGTCAGTTCCGGATTATTGTAGGTGGCCGGGCAAAATTGATCTTTGGATACGGTGACAATCGGCGCGCGATCGGGCGGGACGCCGCCAGCGGCGGCGATTCCTTTAGCGATCCTCTCAATCGCGGCGAGCACGCGCTCGCGCGTTTCAGATTTGTAGGTGCGCACAGTCAATTGCATTTTCACTTCGTCCGGAATGATGTTGTTCTTTGTCCCGCCGTGGATGGAACCCACCGTGACGACGATTGGATCGAGCGGATTATTCTCCCGGCTTGCGATGGTCTGCCAGTCATTGATCATCATCGCCGCGAGTACGATCGGGTCTTTCGTCTTGTGCGGGTACGCGCCGTGTCCGCCCACGCCGCGGACGGTGACATCCACAGAATCGACGTTTGCCGTTGTGTAACCCTCAGTTACGCCAATGCGGCCGGTTTCCAGATCGGCCTTGTCATGGAAGCCGAGCGCGAAATCCGGTTTACCGAGGCGATCATAAAGACCCGCTTTGAGCAACGCGCGCGCCCCAGTTCCCAGTTCTTCGGCCGGTTGTGCGACGAATAGGATCGTGCCCTGCCATTGATCCTTCAGCCGTTGCAACGCCCGCGCCGTGCCAATGAATGCGGCAATATGCGCATCGTGCCCGCAGGCGTGCATCACATGGACGTCTTTGCCCTCGTCATTCTTGGTTGTGACTTTGCTCGCGTAGGGTAAACCTGTTTCCTCTTCAACCGGCAACGCATCCATGTCGGTGCGCACCAGCACAGTTGACCCTTCGCCATTCTTCATGATGCCAATCACGCCGTAGCCTTTGAGTTTTGGATCCTCGTATTTGCCAAGGTTCTCGGTGACCTCGCAGCCCGCAGCGCGTAATTCCTTTGCGACTAATGCCGAGGTCCGTTCCTCGTGTCCCGACAATTCCGGGTGACTGTGAATGTCTTTATAAATTGCGAGCAAAGAGGGCAGCTCCGAATCGGCGAGTGATTGCGGCGTTTGCTGCGCAACAGCGAAACCGCCAGACAAGATCGATAGCGATAAGAAGGAGACAAATCGAATCTGCATGTCGCATCTATAGCAGAAATTTGGCGGCAACGGCGCGTTTATTTGGCAACGCGTTGAGGACAACGCGTTGCACCTTCGCGCTGCGCTCAATTCGAGAGAATGGTGGATCGGCTTCTCTGAAGACGATGTTAAGTGAGATCGCCGAAGGCGCAAGATTTGGGATGCGACGGCGCGCATCCTTGCATCTAGGTTGGACGACTCATGGAATTCGAAAAGAACACGATGCTCTTTGGTGCGGACCGGACACCGCGGATTGTTGCGATCGCGCTGGGCGAGACCGGCACGGTCAACGTTTACCGCCGGGAAAAGGACGGATCGACCGCCGCCGACGTCGAGCCATTCCACCCATTCGTTTGGTGCGACTCCGACGTTGTCGATCTTGGTATCGAAACAGAGAAGCTCGAAGGCAATCTAAAATATGGGTGGCTGATCACGGTCGATAGTTGGAAGGAAGTGATCGCACTACGCAACGGTCTCAAAAAAGCTGGTCGCGATTTCTTCGCCTTTAGCGATCCGGTGCAGCACTATCTCACGGCCACCGGTCGCACATTGTTCAAAGAACTTCCGTTCGAAGAATTGAAGCGGATGCAGCTCGAAGTTCTTTCGTTCGAAGATGCTGTAGCCGGGATCGGTGATCCCGGGGTCAACAATCATATCATGAGCATTGCGCTCTCAGATAACAGCGGCTGGGAAGCATTGCTGGTCGTCGACCCAAAAAACGTAGAGGAATCAGAATATACAGCGCTCAAGCGGCTCACCGTGCTGATCAAGGAACGCGATCCCGACGTGATCGAAGGTCATAACCTTTTCCGGTTCGATCTGCCGTATCTGGTTTCGCGCGCGAAGAAGACGAAAGCGAAACTGGATTGGGGACGCGGCGGCGGTTTTCTGCGCTCGCGTCCCTCGCGACTCCAGATCGCCGAGAAGACGATCGATTATCCGAAGTTCACGATCGATGGCCGCCATTTCGTGGACACATTTTTGCTGGCGCAATTTTATGACGTCGGAATGCGCTCACTCGTGGGATTCGAGCGCGTCGACGTTGCCCGGCATTTTGATCTTTGCGATAGTGAGGAGACCTCGGCGCTCACTGGCAAAGAGTTGCAACGTGCCTACCTCGACAATGACGAGCGCTTTCATCGTCGCGCGCTCTGCGGCGTCCGCGAAACGCGTGCTTTATCGGAACTCCTCAGTCCGAGCTACTTCATCCAGGCACAGATTTTTCCCTACAATTACCAGGACGTGAT